>NZ_VPCT01000029.1:0-10583 GCF_013418055.1 Acinetobacter sp. YH12208 | reverse complement strand
CCATTTCAGTAAAAACTTGTCGAGGTACGCCAACCAAGCGTTTGAATTCAGAATCTGAAAAACGATTTAATTTCTGATATCTCATGAAATTTATATTGAGGTGGTTTTTACTTTCGCAAGAGATCTATTCAAATCCTAAAAACTTCTGTGTTTTTAGGATTTTTTATTTTTAAAATAATTTTAATTATTAAGCATTCTATTTTTATATTTAAAAGGCTAAACTTTCATCCAATTTAATACTGGTATGTACCACTTAATTTTGGGACAAACCTTAAATATTAAATGTATTTGAAAATACTGTGTAGATGTTTGCTTAAATGATGACTCTCCATTACCACATGATGATCTGGCTCAGGGATATTGATAATGACCACAATGACTGATGATTTAGGTCATGGTATGGGCAATGCCTGGGAAAATAAAGACTGGGCACATATTTCTGATCCAGAATTACAAAGCCTGCAGCAGCAGTATTCCTGTTTACAAGGTCATATTCAGATTTTGTGGTGTAGTCCACGGCCATTTTCATCTGCAGTATTGGTTAAAGTAGAGCAGGATCTTGTGAGCAGGGATGAAATAGTCGCGCATCAGTATTTGATTAAGCGCAGCCATTGTTCCTTTCGTCGTGCCCGCGATATTTTACAGGAGCATGCCGTTCTTCAGCATTTAGCTAGCAAAGAAATTCCTGTTGCAGCATTGATTAGCTCAAATCAAGGTCTGACCGCTTTAGAGCTAGGTGACTGGACCTATGAAGTCTATGCAAAAGCAGCCGGCTTAGATCTGTATGCAGATCAGCAATCCTGGAAACCTTTTTTCTATGCTGAACATGCTGCGAAAGCGGGGCAATTACTGGCAAGCTTACATATGGCCATGCAGGATTTTCCTGAGCGGCAAGGCCGATCAGCATCTTATTTATTGTCCAATCAGCAGCTTTTAAACAGTGAAAATATCGTTACAGCCATTCAACGGCGCATTGTAAACAGTCCAGAATTAAGCCGTTACTGTGCCGACAAAAATTTAGATCCTTACTTTTTAGATCAAATCTTACAGGTTCACCAGCGTATTCAGCCTGTATTGCAACAGGCAAGCAGAATTTGGACCCATAACGATTTACACGCTTCTAATCTATTTTGGTCAGCACCGGATGCCAAAGCGGAGATTACTGCCGTAATTGATTTTGGTTTATCTGACCGAAATTCGGCACTTTATGATCTGGCTGTGACGATTGAACGTAATTTCATTGATTGGTTGGAATTAAAGCAGAACCCACATATTCCGATTGATGAAGCCGGTTTAACCGCTTTTCTCCATGCTTATTTTTCCGAGATACATCCACAAGAAGATTTTAGTATTTTGCCAGAACTGCTGAAAATCGTGCATCTGGATTTCGCTTTTTCAGAGCTGGAGTATTTTGTGGGCATTACCCACAACCTCAACCATGCAGATGCGGCTTATTACGACTGGATTATCGGTCATGTGGACTGGTTCTTTGGCGAACAAGGCCAACAATTTACCCAGACTTTAACCCGGCTCATTCAACACGAATTGCACTCTTCTTAGTTGCTCTCTAAACCCGGCATCATCACCCACTTCAAATACATAAGGTTTCGTATGAACAATCGTCAACTCAAACAGAATGTATTAACCCGATCTTTAAATATGATCATTCTGTCGCAGCTTTGTTTAGCCCCGCTGACTTATGCTGAAGACGATGTTCAACAGCTTGACACGATTGTCATTACAGCCGATCAAAGCATCCCTTACTCGAGTGCCAAAGTGAATGTCGAGGGATTTGCTACGGACAGTCTGCAAAAAATACCTGCATCGGTCTCTATCGTGACTGCCGATCTCATTGCTGAACAACATGCTCGCGTGCTGAGCGATGTGGTAAAAAATGATGCAGCCATCGGTGATGGCTATGCTGCAATTGGCTATTATCCAAACTTTGTCTCGCGTGGCTTTGAACTCGATTTGGCATCAAGCTACCTCATTAATGGCAATGTGATTCGTGGTGAACAAAACGTTGCACTTGAAAACAAAGAACGTGTGGAAATTTTAAAAGGCATTTCCGCGATTCAAAGTGGTATGTCGACCCCGGGTGGTGTGGTCAATTATGTCACCAAGCGACCCAAAGATATCCAGGCCCTGACATTCTCTGCCGATCAACACGGCCAGTTTTCAGTGGCAACTGATCTCGGTGGTTTTTTGGGTGATGAGCAGCAATTCGGATATCGCATCAATCTGGTGAATGAGCAGATTGAGTCTTATGTCGATCACGTGGATGGTGAGCGCTATTTAGCGGCATTGGCCTTAGACTGGAAAACATCTGAGCAATCTAAATTGGAATTTGATCTTGAAGCACAGCGTTCCGAACAAAAATCAGTGCCAGGCTATCAATTACTGGATGGCAAAGTCCCAGAAAATGTGAAATGGGATCGATTGCTTGGTTACCAGACTTGGGGTAAACCGGTCACGATCGATAGTCTGAATACTGGTTTAAAATATAGTTATGCCTTGAATGATGACTGGAACTTGGGACTTGTTGCAGCGCACAGTAAATCCAAGGTTGATGATTATTCAACATTTGCTTGGGGATGCTATGCCACGGTATGTGAATATAATGGCTTAGGCAACACCTTTGACGCTAATGGCAATTATGATATTTATGATTATCGCAACCCAGATGACACCTTTAAGACCAATCAATTTAAAGTCAAATTGGATGGGGTGATTGATACCAACTGGGCACAACATTATCTAAATTTTGATATTACGCAAACCAATAAATCTCGTGATCGATATCCTGGATTAAATAGAAACATATATACACATTTATACGAGAACCCAGAGGACATAGATATTGCAGGTAATATTTATGAGGATCCACTACAAGTAGAACAACAATTAGGTGATGTCGGTCCCTATTTTAAAGCTTTAGATAGTGAACAGACTGCTTTTACGGTTTTAGATCGTATTGAGTGGAATGAGAAATGGTCTACTTTGATTGGTGGAAAATGGATCGAGCTTGATGAACAAGCACATGCTTATGATGCAGAGGGTAAGCAGGTAATAAAAGTTCGTGATACGGATTTAGGCAAATTTTTACCACAGTTTGCAGTGAGTTATAGCCCGGTAGAGTCAACAACTCTGTATGCCTCTTATGCCAAAGGTTTGTCAGATGGAAAGACAGCGCCTTGGTTTGCAGAGAATGCTGCTGAAACTCTAGCGCCGATCTATTCAGAGCAATATGAAATTGGCCTAAAACAACAGATCAAGCAGTTTTTATTGACTGCCTCGCTATTTGATTTACACCAAGACAACCAATATAGCAAGCCGATTTCAGGACTTCGCTATTTTGTTGCGGAAGGCGAACAACATAGTCAGGGTCTGGAGCTCGGACTGAATGGTGCATTAACCGATCATCTGGCCTTAACTTCATCTTTAGCCTTGACTAAAGCCCGTTTAGAAAATGTAGAAGCGGTTGAATATGGCAATCATCAGGCGCAAAACGTGCCAAAAGTTCGTTTCGCAACACATCTTCGCTATAACGTACCGAGCATTGCAGGTTTCACTGTTCTGGCAGGTGGTCAATACAGTTCCAGCAAATATGCTAACAAAGAGGGTGCTGCGAAAGTCGCAGGTTATAGTGTGGTTGATTTAGGCGCTGCTTATCAATTTAAGCTAAATACGACCGATGCATTGCTACGCTTGAATATTAATAATCTGTTCAACAAGAAATACTGGCGTGATGCAGGTGAATTTTTGGGTGACGATTATTTATTCTTGGGTTCGCCGCGTACAGCAACCTTGTCATTCAATCTGAACTTCTAAATTGGCTGCTTAATCAGGTTATATTGCTATGGAAAATATAGAAATTGCAGCGTTCATTTTAAATGTTTTAGGTGTCTGGTTGACGTCTAAACAATATAAAGCCTGCTGGGTAGTGAATATTGTCGCTGTATTTCTGTATATCATTATTTTTTATCGTGTCAATTTATTTGCAGACGCAGCATTACAAGCCGTATTTATCTTGATGCAACTCTATGGCTGGTATAGCTGGTCGAAGAAAGATCAAGACCAGGATCTGACTGTACAGATTGGCTATTTGAATAAAAAAATCTGGGTATATAGCCTGATTGTGGGTATTGTCGCTGGTCTGGTGATTGGTGCCTTATTTGCTCATTTTACCGCAGCGTCACTACCTTGGTTGGACTCCATGTTAGCCTCTTTTAGCTTGGTGGCAAGTTATTGGGCGGCAAAAAAATATATTGAAAGCTGGGGCTTGTGGTGTGTTCTAGATGTGATTTATGTCGGTATGTACACCCATAAATCATTGTATTTAACAGCCGTACTCTATTTTCTCTTTATTCTTCTTGCACTGAATGGCTGGAGAATGTGGCGAAATCTTTATAGAGTGAAATTATCTTGAAATGACACTATTGCAAATAGAAATTTGAGGTGATGCTCTTTCCTTTAAAAAAAGTGTTTATAGACTAGGGTGTGTCCTCATTTGGCTTTGCACCAAATAAATATACAGGCTATACGAATCATAGATTTATAATTGCGTGCCAGTTTATCAAATCGAGTTGCAATAGCACGGAAATGTTTTAATCTCGCAAAAGCATTTTCAACTAAATGTCTTAATTTATATAGATATTTATCAAATTCCTTATTCGATCTCTTACTGTTTGATCTCAATGGAATAATGGGAATCATATTCTTGTTCTTGGCATATATTCTAATGTGCTCAGCATCATACCCCTTATCAGCAATGAGATAAGTTGCCTCGTCTACCGTATCAATCAGTTGTTTTGCAACTTGACTGTCGTGGACGTCACCCTCAGTGATTTTAAAATCAATCGGTAATCCATTCGCGTCGGTTGCAAGATGTATTTTTGTTGTTCGTCCACCGCGTGATTGTCCAATTGCTCTTTCGAAACCATGCCGAGCTCCACTTGCATGTTGATGCACGCGTATGTAGCTTCCGTCAATGAATACCCATTCTTGATCCAAGATGCCTCGTAATCTAAAAAAAATTTATCCCACAATCCCTTACTTGCCCAACGATTAAAGCGATTGTAAGCAGTTTGCCAAGGACAAAATTCTTGGGGAATATCACGCCATGTGGCGCCTGTACGCAGTTTCCATAAGATCGCTTCCATGATATTTCTACTATTCTTTGAACAGTAACAACCGTGTAATCGCATAGTATCTTGAATTTGCTGCCAGATATCATCGGTGAGAAGAGTACGTGCCATTGAAAAAATATAGAAATCAAAAGAGCTTAAAGGAGGATTTTAAGTATTTAAAACCAATTTTTCAAATGAGGACACGCCCTAAAAACTTTATTTGAATTGGCCGCAGCTTGAAGATGTTGCTGATATTTTGTGAAAGCTAGCTACCATACATTCAAAGCGAACCGAAGTTCGCTTTGAATGTATTTCACTTCTTAAAAGAACCCGGCTGGTTTGGTCGAATAGCTCACTAACAGATTTTTGGTTTGTTGATAATGATCCAGCATCATTCTGTGATTCTCACGACCAATGCCGGATTTTTTATAGCCACCGAAAGCCGCATGCGCAGGGTAGATGTGATAACAGTTGGTCCAGACCCGACCGGCCTGAATGGCACGGCCAGCACGGTAGGAAGTATGCGCTGAGCGTGACCAGACCCCGGCACCGAGTCCGTAAATCGTATCGTTGGCGATCTTGATCGCATCATCAAAGTCTTTAAAGGTGGTCACAGCCAATACAGGCCCGAAGATTTCATCCTGGAAGGTCTTCATGTCATTGGTGCCTTTAAAGATAGTCGGCTCAATATAGAAACCTTGACCCACTTCCTGACGTGCTTCACCACCAGTCAGGATCTGTGCGCCTTCTTCACGACCAGTGGCAATACAGCCCAGAATCTTGTCCTGCTGTTCCTGTGAGGCTTGCGCGCCAATCATGGTGTCAGTATCCAGCGGATGCCCGGTTTTAATCCGTTTCACCCGTTCAACGGCACGCGCCAGAAATTCGTCAGCAATACTTTCCTGGATCAGCGCACGCGATGGACAGGTGCAGATTTCACCCTGGTTCAGGGCAAACATGGCAAAACCTTCCAGCGCTTTGTCCAGATAATCGTCTTCCTGATCCATGATGTCGGCAAAGAACAGATTCGGTGATTTACCCCCCAGTTCCAGCGTCACCGGAATAATATTTTCGGTGGCATATTGCATGATCATCTGACCGACGGCGGTGGAACCGGTAAAGGCAATCTTGGCAATGCGTGGGTTGGTGGCTAGCGGGCGACCGACTTCAACCCCATAACCATTGACGATATTCAGGACACCCGGTGGCAAAATATCCTGAATCAGTTCAGCCAGCACCAGAATGCTGACCGGAGTCTGTTCTGCAGGTTTCAACACAATGCAGTTGCCCGCAGCCAGGGCAGGTGCCAGTTTCCAGACAGCCATCAGAATCGGAAAGTTCCACGGGATAATCTGACCCACGACGCCCAACGGCTCATGAAAATGATAAGCAATCGTATCTTCATCAATTTCGGAAATGCCGCCTTCCTGCGCACGAATACAGCCGGCAAAATAACGGAAATGGTCAATAGCCAGCGGAATATCGGCAGCCAGCGTTTCACGGATCGGTTTGCCATTGTCCCAGGTTTCTGCCACAGCCAGAAGTTCCAGATTTTGTTCCAGACGATCGGCAATTTTCAACAGAATATTGGAGCGGGTGGTCGGCGATGCTCTGTTCCATTGTTCTTTGGCTTTGTGCGCTGCATCCAGGGCCAATTCAATGTCTTCTACAGAAGAACGCGGAACCTTGGTAAAGACTTTGCCATCTACCGGAGAGATGTTGTCAAAGTATTCACCTTTGACCGGAGCGACCCATTCGCCGCCAATAAAATTCTCGTATTGTGCTTTAAAATGAACTTTTGAACCAGGTTGATTAGGATTGACGTAACGCATATGTATTTCCTTTGCTTATTTTCGTATGGCAAAACCGCTTCTACAGCTTTGGTATAAGGTACTTCTGCATCTTATTTGATTAATATAACTGGTATAAGGTTGGAAAAAGGTTGGAGCTAGCATGTTCACGATATTTTCATCCATTTTAAAAAAATAACGATTACAGCGGATGTAAATCATGAATTGTTGTGAGAATAAGGAATGATGACAAAACAAGATTTGATGGAAAAAAGGCACAATACTGATCAGCTTCGGCAAAACAGCAGTTTGTCTCCCTTACATGCAGAACAGCTGGGACAGAGTATTGCCAGCTCCTGGCAACGTTCATCCTCGGCTGAAATCCCGAAGAATCGTTTAGCAGCACCGCTGACGGATTTAAAAAAGACCACTTCTTCCTCAACTTTAGCCCAAGCCCTGCAACATTGTGCTCAGGATTTAAAACATATTGCCGAGCAATCTTCTATGGTGCTGGCGGTCGGAGATATCGGCAGTACCATCATTTGGGCAGCTTCTAGCCCACAAATGCAAAGTGCCGCAGAAAGTGTACATTTTATTGAAGGTGGGCAATGGCGCGAAGAGCTGGTCGGAACCAATGCACTGGCACTCTCCTTAAAAACGCAACAATCCACCTGTGTCTTTTCCAGTGAACATTACATGTCCTCCATTCATGACTGGGTTTGTTATGCTGCACCGATTATCGATCCCTATTCAAAACAGATCTTAGGTGTCATTGATCTATCTACCACTTGGCAGAAGCATAACAGTTTGGCCCTGTTGGCTGCTGAGCGTTGCGCCACAATCATTCAATCTGCTTTGTTAGAATGCCAGAAGCAACGCCTGTTCATTCGGGCTTTTTCAGTACCCCAAATACTGTTTAATGGCAAGATGCTGGTTCTGACCCCTCGCCAGATTGAAATTTTGACCATTTTGGCCTTATGCCCGCAAGGCTTGAGTCTGGATACCTTGCATCAGGCCTTATATGGTGAACGCAAAGTTAGTATGGGCACCTTAAAAGCAGAAATGTCGCAGTTGCGCGATGTACTGGGGGGCATGTTAGGTTCTAGGCCTTACCGATTATTGGTACATGTAGAGGCCGATTTTTTACTTACCGAACAGTCTCTGGATGCTGGATATATTAATTCTGCCCTAAAATTATGTACTGGCGTATTTCTGGCTAAAACGGAAAGTCCATTTTTATGTGCCTGGCGAGATTGTCTGGAATCACGTCTAAGTAATGCCATTTTTAAAGCCAATGAAACTGACGTCCTGCTGAAACATGTATCGCATTTCCCTGAAGCGATTGATGCGGTGGAACGCCTGATTGAACTAATGCCCAAAACCCATCCCGTCCATCAAACTCTTTTAAAATATAAAGACCTTTAAAACGAATCCCTTCAGCGGTAGAAGGCTATATAGGAAAATCCTGGAATATTCAGCATCATCCCTATTCACAATAGATTTACTTGTCGATTTCATCTGAATCAGATCCTAAAATTTTATTAATCTGATGATTTTTCAGTGGCTATGCCATTTACTTGGCCGCTTGAGGGGACTCACTTCATCAAAATCAGCTACGATCATCTTCATTTCATATGAAGGACGTACAGTTTATTCCTCAGAGATTAAATATGATATTAAGATCATACGATGGGAAATTTTTTCTGGCTGGAACGAAGTAGAAGAAATTAGGATATTTTTATGCTCTAGGATAAACATGGATATTTTTAGGCTAGGGGACTTATAAAATAATTCCCCTCTATTTTTTATCCTATTATGAAGGTAAAAGCGGTAGCCAAAAGCAATGAATTGCTATTGGCATACTTCTTCAGTAGGCGAAATAAGGCCTGTTAAAGTGTAAGTCAGATGATTGAAAATAAGACTTACAAGGAGGTATTACATTGCCGCTTTAAAAATATCCACGACTTGAGCATGACTGGCCTTACGTGGATTGGTTAACATGCAGGCATCTTTTTGCGCATTTTCTGCCATAGTGGCGAGGTCAGCTTCTTTTACATTCAATTCCGCTAAACCTGATGGAATGCCAATTGACGATGAAAGCTGCCGAATGGCGTTAATCGCTTCATAAGCTGCCTCAGTTACAGTTAAACCTTCTATATTCACCCCCATCAATTGGGCAATTTTGGCATAACGCTCCGGACAGGCAATCAGGTTAAACTCACAGACATGTGGGAGCAAAATCGCATTACAGACCCCGTGTGGCAAGTTATAGAAACCACCAAGCTGATGCGCCATCGCATGCACATAACCTAAAGAGGCATTATTAAAAGCCATGCCTGCAAGATACTGGGCATAGCTCATGGCATCCCGTGCTTCCAGATTATCCCCATTCGCCACTGCGGGACTGAGCCATTCACTGATCATGGTGATCGCCTTTTCTGCACAGGCATCAGTGATGGGATTGGCGGCCGTAGATACATAGGCCTCGACCGCATGTGTCAGAGCATCCATCCCTGTTGCCGCAGTCAGGCCTGCAGGTTTGGCTAACATCAGTTTAGGGTCATCAATCGCAATGAGTGGGGTACAACGCCAATCTACAATCGCCATTTTCACATGGGTATCGGTATTGGTAATGATACAGAAACGTGTCATCTCCGAAGCTGTCCCTGCCGTGGTATTGATTGCAATCAGTGGTGTCATCGGAACGGTACTTTTATCAATCCCTTCATAATCACGGATATGTCCGCCACCTGCAGTGACCAGACCGATGCCTTTGGCACAGTCATGTGATGAACCCCCACCTAACGATACAATAAAATCACAGGCGTTTTCATTATAAGCTGTAACTCCATGATGCACGTTAATATCAGTTGGATTAGGTTCCGCGCCTGGGAAAATATAACTGTCAACACCTGCCTCTTTCAAATAATTTGCAATATCATCTGCAACACCAAATTTAAACAGGCCAGCATCAGTTACAATCAGTGCTTTCTTGGCGCCTAAATTTTGTGCTTTGATCCCGATTTCTTTAGCACAGCCCGGACCAAAAAGTGAAACACAGGGAATATAAAAACCGTTAGTTTGATCTGAAATATTTTTAAAAGCCATGGTGTTATTCCTTCTACCATCCATTGATTATTTTATCGGTGACCCTCACCGTAATATGAGTATTGGATGAAGCTAAAAAGAATCCTACCTACCAAATACCTACCAATTTAAATTTTTGATTCTAGCCAAAATAATGCATTTGAGGTATTTAAAAGGGCACTGTTGCAAATAACCACGAATGGTAAGCTGAAGACTGTTTTAGCTAAAGGTGCAGTATATGAATCCTTTCCATGGTCGGCATTTTCAGGGCGAAATCATTCTTTGGGCTGTGCGCTGGTATTGTAAATATGGCATTAGCTATCGTGAACTGCAGGAAATGCTGGCCGAACGTGGTGTGAATGTTGATCACACGACGATTTATCGTTGGGTTCAACGTTATGCTCCTGAAATAGAAAAACGTTTACGCTGGTATTGGCGTAATCCTACAGGTCTGAGCTCGTGGCATATTGATGAAACCTATGTAAAAGTGAATGGACGATGGTCTTATCTGTATCGTGCAGTCGATCAACGTGGCGATACCATTGATTTTTATCTTTCTTCTAGACGTAATACCAAA
>NZ_VPCT01000028.1:0-11218 GCF_013418055.1 Acinetobacter sp. YH12208 | reverse complement strand
AGGACAAGCTTCATTATTTTATAACGGTAATATTCTAGGAGAAGTTTGGCTAGTAAATAGAGTTTTCGGTCTCTAAGCTTTTTTGAAGGGAAAATCATCGACTCAGATCCCTATTTGCAACAGTGCCCACCCAAGTTGTCACTTAAATTTGAATGGATTGGGGAAAACTCAGCTTTTGAATGTTTATGCAACAAAGCCGGTTTTAGTTATAAACTTATTCATTCAGGAATTATATTGCTGAATGAATAAGTCTAATTGATTTATTTATGCAACCCAACTATTCATTTGATTCATTTGATTCATTTGATTCATTTGATTCATTTGATTCATTTGATTCATTTGATTCATTTGATTCATTTGATTCATTTGATTCATTTGATTCATTTGATTCATTATTTTTAACTTGTTTTTGTTTAGAATTTTCAACTTTAGAAGCTTTTAAATTCTTTTCAAGAAATAAC
This sequence comes from Acinetobacter sp. YH12208, assembly GCF_013418055.1. Lineage (NCBI taxonomy): Bacteria > Pseudomonadati > Pseudomonadota > Gammaproteobacteria > Moraxellales > Moraxellaceae > Acinetobacter > Acinetobacter sp. YH12208. The sequence goes on along the minus strand of NZ_VPCT01000028.1, from coordinate 10,757 downwards.
AAGCCGCCATCTGCATAACTAAAACTTGCGATACTAAAGAATGCACTAATTAACAGTAATTTAGTACAAAATTTATTTTTGAATAGCATGTTTATTTACTCTCATTTAATACTTGTTAGATATTCTAACTTTAAAGAATTAACACCCAGAGGACTCATAAATTACATTCTTGTAATTTTAAAATGTCTCAGGATGGTGTTTAAAGTGCGTGTGATAAATAGAAGTGTAATACAGGAAAATGGTAAGGTTTATCAGCCTAGTCATCTGTCCATTATGTAGAAAGAGCAGCACTTTAATGTTTATGCTGTTCCAATGTATTACATTCCTTACTTTCTATTTGTAACGTAATTTCAGTAATACTATGATTATGTTTTAGAACGTCTAAGGCCTTTTGATAGAGCTGATCTGGATCGCTATTAGGAGCAACCAAATGAGCAGTTAAATGAATGTTTTTTGAAGATATAGCCCAGACTTTCAACTGATGAATCCCTTCAACACCCTCTAGCATCAATAAATCATTTCTTAACGACTCAATATCAATCTCATCAGGAACCCCTTCAAGCAAAATATGGATACTTTGTTTTAATAAAACCCAAGTTCGAGGTAAAACCCAGAAGCCAATTAACACAGCGATTACGGTATCTACCCACATCCACTGGGTAAAATAAATGACCACTCCTCCGATAATCACGCCTATCGATCCCAGTGCATCACTAAGGACTTCTAAATATGCGCCTTTCACATTTAGACTTTCTTGAGCACTCGCAGAAAGGATTTTCATTGAAATCAAATTTATGACCAAACCAATGACTGCGACAATCATCATTCCAACACTTTGAATTTCAGCAGGATGCGTAAAGCGTTGGTAAGCTTCATAGACAATATATATCGCCACCACAAAAAGCATCACTGCATTAAACAGAGCCGCTAAAATTTCGAATCGCTGATAGCCAAAAGTTCTTTTATCATCTGCGGCTTTTTTACCAATTTTGATAGCAGCAAGAGCAATAGCTAATGCGGCTACATCAGTAAACATGTGAGCGGCATCAGACAGTAATGCTAAACTTTGGGTAATAAAAGCAGCGACAACTTCTACTATTAAGAAAGTAGTCGTTAAACCCAAAGCAAACATTAATTTCTTACTATTTCCTTCAGTAACAACCGCATGGCTATGATCATGATGTTCTGACATAAAATTTTCCTTATTCAATCCATGATTAGCAGAGATACTTGAGACAGACCCAATATCTCTGCTAAAAATTGCTTAATCTAATGGATTAAGAAGCTTTCTTTTCATTCATCCACCGGTACAGTACAGGCAATAAAACCAATGTAAGCAGGGTAGAGGAGATAATTCCTCCAATGACTACAGTCGCTAAAGGTCTCTGTACCTCTGCCCCAGTACCGGTTGCCAAAGCCATCGGAACAAACCCAAGGGAAGCAACACAAGCGGTCATTAACACAGGTCTTAAACGCAATATTGCACCTTGCCACGTTGCATAATAAAGGTCATATTGCTGTCGCAGCTCTTTGATAAAGGTAAGCATCACTAAGCCATTCAGTACAGCCACCCCCGATAGTGCAATGAAGCCAACGCCTGCTGACATGGATAATGGAATGTCACGCAACCACAACGCGATTAAGCCTCCACTCAAGGCAAACGGTACACCACTAAAGACCAGTAAGCTTTCTTTGATGTTGTGAAATACAGCCATCAATAGAATAAAGATCGTCAACAATGCGAGCGGAACCACCAATTGCATACGCGCTTTTGCAGACATCAGATTTTGAAATTGACCGCCATAATCTATCCAATAACCGCTTGGTAATTCCTGTTTGGATAACGTGCTCTGAAGCTCTGTTACGAATGAGCCTAAATCACGTCCTTCTACATTTGCAGTAATAACCACTCGACGTTTACCATTTTCACGGCTGACCTGATTAATACCCAGGATATTTTCAACGCGTGCCACATCTTGCAGTTGGACTAAGCCACCATTCGGCAATTGAACAGGAAGTAGCGCTAACTGTTCAGGACTACGTTGGGAGTCATCTAGACGAATCACAAAATCAAAACGCTTGTCTCCCTGTAAAATGGTTCCAACATTTTGACCACCGACACTTGTCGCCACCAGATCCTGAATTGCTCTTACCGACAAGCCGTATTGTGCTGCTCTGGACTTATCAACTTCTACATTCAACAAGGGTAAGCCGCTGGTTTGCTCTACATTAACGGCTGTCGCGCCTGAAATTGATTTAATTTTCTGAGAAATCTTATTCGCTTCACGATTCAGAATTTCCATATCATCGCCAAATAACTTGACACCCACATCACTTCGCACCCCTGAAATCAACTCGTTAAAACGCAGTTCAATGGGTTGCGAGAACTCACTGTTATTTCCCGGCAATGTCGCTAAGAAAGTAATCATTCTTTGGCGAAGCTCATCAATCGTTTGTTTTGGATCAGGCCATTCATCATGAGGTTTTAACAGTACCACGCCATCTGAAATGTTGGGTGGCATGACATCTGTGGCCACTTCTGCTGTACCGGTACGGGCAAAGATTGCTTTAATTTCAGGAAATTCTTTCAACAGTAACTTTTCAGTATTTTCCTGCATTCTCAGTGACTGTTCTAACCCTGTACTTGGGGAACGCATTTGCTGAACAGCAAAATCACCTTCACCCAGTTGAGGTGCAAACTCGCTACCTGTTTGAGTAGCTAGCACACCCGTAAGCACTAAAATACAGGCAGCCACAATAGTCACAAATAAACGAAGCTCATAGGCTCTATCTAAAAGCAATTCATATTTGGTTTTAAGCCAATGCATCCAGCGACTTTCGGTTTCCTTGACTTCTCCAGTGACAAATAGGGCAACTGCGGCTGGCACAAAAGTGACAGATAAAATCATGGCCCCAATTAAAGCCAGTACAACCGTCATTGCCATAGGATGGAAAAGTTTGGCTTCTACACCCGTCAGGGTAAAGATAGGTAGATAAACTACCAAAATAATTAACTGTCCAAAGATGAGAGGACGACGCGCCTGTTTTGCAGCCAAGAAGACTTCTTTAAATCTTTCAGAACGGCTAAGTAAACCACCTTTCAGCTTCTGAGCTTCTGCTAGCCGACGGATACAGTTTTCTACAATAACCACTGCACCATCAATAATAATACCGAAGTCCAGTGCCCCTAAACTCATCAGATTTGCACTAATCTTCTGCTCTGCCATTCCCGTCAAGGTAAACAGCATTGACAGTGGAATAACGCAAGCCGTGATCAGCGCAGCACGGAAATTACCTAGAAAGAGAAATAAAATAACAATGACGAGGATTGCACCCTCAATCAAATTTTTCTGAACGGTTTTGATCGCCCGATCAACCAAATGCGTACGGTCATACACAGTCTCAATCACCACACCTTTAGGTAGCGATTGCTGGATCGATTGCACCTTTTCATCAATGGCTTGAGCAACGGTACGGCTATTTTCTCCCATCATCATCATGGCAATACCCAATACAGTTTCTTCACCATTATAGGTTGCAGCCCCTGTTCTTAAGTCATGACCAATTGAGACATTGGCGACATCTGCCACCCGAATAGGATAGCCGTTTTTATTGGTAATACTGATGTTCTGGATATCTTCAATCGTGTTTAAAGTGCCGGGAACACGAACCGTTAGCTGTTGTCCATTTTTCTCAATATAGCCAGCACCACGGTTTTCATTATTCTCTGTTAAGGCAGTTTGTAAATCAGACAAAGGAATTTGCAATTGTTGCAATCGGTTCAGATCAGGGGCAACCACATAGGTTTTATTAAAGCCACCGATACTGTTGATCTCCGCAACGCCTTTTACGCGCTGTAATTGCGGTCTTACAATCCAATCCTGAATTTCACGTAAATCCATCGCCGAATAAGGGGTTCCATCCGGCTTTTTAGCATTTGGTTCGGCTTTAATCACCCATTGATAGATTTCACCTAAACCTGTCGAAATAGGCGACATGGTCGGTTGCACATCTTCAGGCATTTCTCCCATTGCTTCTTGCAAGCGCTGGTTGATGAGCTGTCTGGCCCAGTAGATATCAGTACCATCTTCAAAAATGATGGTCACTTGCGATAAACCATAGCGTGAAATAGAGCGGGTTTGTTCCATATTCGGCATGCCTGACATGGCATTCTCGATAGGATAGGTAATCCGCTGTTCCATCTCCAAAGCAGTAAAGCCATTGGCAGAAGTGTTGATCTGTACTTGTGTATTGGTGATATCCGGTACAGCATCAATCGGTAACTTTTGATAACTATAAATACCAATAGCAATCCAGGCTGCAACAAACAGCATGACCCAGATTGCGTTATGAATAGAAAACTGGATCAGCCGATCAAACAGCCCTTCAGGTTTTACCGATTCGTGGTCTGGAATGTGAGGGCTTTTAGTGCCCATGTGAAGCCTCTCCTTTTTCCATTTCAGATTTCAGTAAGAAACTACCTTGAGCGGCATATTTTTGTCCCTGATTAAGCCCATTTACCACTTCAATCCACTGGCTCTCCCCAGATGACTGACCTAATTTCACCGGCTGCGGAGTGAATTCAACTTTTTGTCCATGCTGAGTGGCGACAAAAACCACATCTTTTCCATCGACATTCTGAACTGCGGACTTAAGTACCCGTAATGCGGTACTTTCACTGCGTTGTTGCAACTGTACGTTTACCATCAAGTTTGGACGTAATTCGGTTGCATTCGATTCAACTTTTGCTCGCACCTGAAGACGACCTGTTTGAATATCCGCTTCAGTATTTAAGGTTTGAATAACTGCCCTGTAGACCTTTTCAGTTTGCAAAGATTTAAATTCGATCTTTTGATTCGGGGCTAAGCCCACAATTTCAGAATTTGGAACAATAAATTCAAGCCAGAGCTGATCTAACCGGTCTATGGTAAAGAGTTGACTTGCTAACTGAACATTTTCTCCGAGCACCAAATCCTTTTTACTGATCACGCCGGAAATGGGGGCTTTCAAAATATAGCGCCCGTTACTGGTATTCACAGCACCAAACGCACTTAAACGTGATTGGGCCGATTGGACCTGAATTTGCGCCCGTTTATAGCTGTTGTAAGCACGTTGATAGTCCTGTTTTGCTGAAATACCCTGTGACCACAGCTGACGCTCACGCTCGAAGTCCTGTTTCGCCAGTTCAAGGTTGGTTTGTTCAATTTTTAGATTGGCCTGCTGATCGACTAAATCAGGAACAAGCAACGTGGCCAAAGACTGTCCTTTCTGAACTTTTTGGCCGAGTTCTACATAGACATTTTCGACATGACCACTAAAACTCGGAGAGACATGCGCTTGCTGGTCGGTATTCACGTTAAGTTTTGCTGGATAAGAACTTAATTTAACCACCGGACCTTGATCGACTGCTGATAACTGTATGCCTTGTTCAACCAGTTGCTTGGCCGTCAGGCTCACGCCTTCTGCATGCTCTTCGGTTTCACCGCCATGTTCCTCTTTGCCTTCTTCACTTCCATGTTCCTCTGCGCCTTCTTCCTCTGCATGTTCATCTGATGTTTCAGATTTATTCTTACCCGACAAGATCAAGAAAATACTGAGGAGTACGGTTGCGCCGATGACCAAACCAATCAGTAGAGGTTGAGAGATTTTTCCGCTCTGTTTTTTTAAGCTGTTTTTAAGATCGAACATGTTAATTTCCCCCACCAATGACAGGCATGGCCTGTATGTCTTGCCATAAGTTTTGATTGATTTGTGCAATAGCATCTTTCGACATGACTTCACTTGGGCTAATGCCTAAGCTCAAACTTTCTGCTTCAATGGCCTTTTGCCAGCCATCCCGTAACAACTGGACTTTACGCAGACGGATGTCTTGTAATTGAAGCGTGGCTTGCTGAACATCGGTTAAAGCAAACTTGCCTGCCAAGAAACCTTGTAGCGTCTTACTTTGAACTTGAGTCGCCAAAGGAATTTGAGTCTCGTCAACGACTTTGAATTGCAGCTCTAAACCCTGCAACTCGGTTAAAATTGTGCCTATTTGCAGCGCATTTTGCTTTAGATAAAACTCTTTCTGACGCTCTAATAAGTTCATTTTTTCTTGCGCGATTTTTATGCCATTTTGCTGACGATCGAAAATATTAAGCGGTACACTGACTCCGACTACTAATTGATTTTGTGTGGAGTTTTCCAAGGATTGGGTGCGGTTGACACCTAGGTTTAAAGTGGGATTAGGACGTGCCTTTGCCCTTAGTTGATCAACCGTTGCTTGAGACTCTAATACCAGTAAAGCTCGATATTTCTCAACGTAGTTTTCCGCTAAATATTCTTGAACCTGCTGATGAGTCGATTTTGGCCAGAGCTTTTGTGAAGAGAGGTTTACCTGCAATGACTTATCAGAGGTTCCCCATAAATTTGATAATTGTTGGGTGGCCACTTGGACTTGTAAGTCGGCCTGTCTAAAAAGACGGATATTTTCAGCATGACTTAAACGTGCGCGATTCACATCTACTTGCGCGATACCGCCCGCAGTAAAGCGCTTCTCGATCGCTTTAAGGTTTTCTTCGCTCACCCGAAGTTGTTCATTGACAATGTTTCTTTCAAGTTCGGCAATGGCCAGTTGTGACCATACATATTTCACTGCAAGCTCAATTTGCGCTTGATAAATCTTCTGCTTCAGTGCTGTTTTATCTGTAGAGAGACTGGCTAATTTTTGGTTTGCTTTTCGCTCACCAAAAATATCCAAGGGTTGTGATATGCCAATGGCAAGCTCTTTTTCATTATTTGAACCAAATCCCGTTTGTTCAACTGACAGTTCAGGATTTTTAAACAGCTTACTTTGCTGAAGATTCGTGGCATTAATGCTGTTTTGCGTTTCCCAGAAATTTTGGGACGCTTGATACTGGTTGACCTGATCAATGGCTTGTCGCAGCGTTAAATCTTGAGGACTGGCGACTACAGAAGTACTCAAGCTGATCATTGCGGATAGCAAGACACCTGTACGGAATGCTGACCAGGATAAATTCAGGATAGAAGTATCCTGATATAATTTGTTTTTTGACATGAAAATGCCCCACACATAATGAGATTAGGAGTGGTGGGCTTTTATAAGACTACCCCACCAATAGTAGGGGCAAATCAGGAGGGGGGGTTAATTGATTCAGATAAGGGGATTTATAAAAAGTTCTTCCCAAATAAGTTGGGGTAATGCCGGTCTCAAAATGAGTTTTAAGCTTCAAATCATCGGGTGGGTCAATCTGAATCACGATTGTATTTGAGAAATGACTGCACTTTTCGTTAAAACAAACCTTCTGACAATAGTCATAAATTTCTTTATAGTTTTCTAAGGAATAAAGTGCTTGACTAGGACTATCACTCTTTTCGTCTAAATCGATTGGATTAGAGAGTATTGAATTGGGTATGTTTGGCATTTCATGCAGACACGCAGCCTCTGCCACACTCCAAATATTCTGGAATGTGAATAAGAGTACCAATATCTGGATTAGAAATGTTTTTCTCTTCATACACAAATCTGTATTTAAAACACCAATAAGAAGCTGTCCAGATCTATCAAAGATCTGATCACAGAATTTGAGTAACCTTAAACTTTTTGCAGCCTTAAGTAAAGATATACAGAATTTTTGAAAAAAGCATAGGTCTAGATAATCAAGCTAGATTTTTTAGAACTCCACATTGGTCAATTGTACATAAGCCATCACAAGTACCTCTTAAATCAGATAATTGTTCAATAAGCTTTTGTTGCTTGATTATATTTTCTCTGATAGCACTGACATGTAAGTCAATTAATTCATTCACATCTGAACAATTTTTCTCAGGTTTGTCTTTATAGGTAAGTAATTGACGAATTTCATTCAAACTCATATTTAAAGTTCGGCAATTCAAAATAAACTTAATTCGCTCAACATAGCCTATATCGTAAAGGCGGTAATTTCCTTCCGTTCTTTCGGGTTCCGGAATTAAACCTTCCTTTTCATAAAACCTAATTGTTAATACTGAACATGAGGTTTTTTTAGAGAGTTCACCAATTTTTAAATGCATTGAGTTGGTATTTCCAAAAAATCTTGACTCTATAGTAACTATAGGGATTCTAATATTCAAAGTTTATAAATTTTTTTAATGGGTATAACTATGAGTGGTTGTGGATGTAGTAAAGAAACACCATGCGAAGATAAGAAATCTCAACAAGAAAATCATCCATCAATTGCAGAAGCAAGCAATTCAAAGAATTGTGATAATACGCCTAGCTGTTGTGGTGAAGAGGAAGAAGAAAAATCTTCATCTCCTTGCTGTAACACTTCAAACAGTTGTGAAGATACCGCTCAATCCTGTTGTGGTTCTGATCCCAAAGAAAATTTAAGCACTGAAAACGTTTTAAAAGATTCGCACTACATGAGTGAATACTTAGTTCCCAAAATGGATTGTTCTGCGGAAGAACAGATGGTTCGTATGGCGCTATCTTCAATTGATGGTGTTCAAAAACTCATCTTTGATTTACCTAACCGTTCTTTAAAGGTTCTACATAATCAAAAAGATGAAAATATAACCACCAAACTTGAAGGACTGGGTTTTGGGGCAAAGCTTGTGAAGACTGAAACTTATATAAGCAATCAACAGGCCAAGCAAACAAGTACCTACACCATTCCTAAAATGGATTGCTCTGCTGAAGAGCAAATGGTCCGTATGACTCTTGCAGATCTTGAAGCAGTTAAAGGTCTTACTTTTGATCTTCCCAATCGAAAACTGAAAGTCTTCCATAATGAAGGGATTCAGCAAATTACGGCCAAACTTGAAGGACTGGGTTTTGGGGCGAAACTTGATGAAACACAGCTTTCTTCAGGTGACCTACCCAATGAACCTGATCCTGTAAGACAAGCTAAAGTACTTAAACTGTTATTAGGCATTAATGCTCTACTGTTCTTTATAGAATTCATCAGCGGTATTATTGCTGCTTCTACAGGATTGATTGCTGATTCTCTAGATATGTTTGCCGATGCAGCCGTTTATGGTATTGCGCTATATGCCGTCGGGAAAGCTGCGAAATATCAAGTAAAAGCAGCTCATTTTGCAGGCTGGATTCAGTTATTACTCGCTGTCATCGTGATTGTTGACGTCATTAGACGATTCATGTTTGGAAGCGAGCCAGAATCAACGCTCATGATTGTTATTGGCCTGCTCGCACTTATAGCTAACGTGACATGCTTATATCTTATTTCTGGTCATCGAGAAGATGGCGCACATATGAAAGCCAGTTGGATTTTCTCAGCGAATGACGTTGTGGTAAATATGGGCGTCATATTTGCCGGTGTACTCGTGGCATGGACGGGATCAGCTTATCCAGACTTAATCATTGGTATACTGGTTTCTTTATTCGTACTTAATGGTGCTCGAAAGATTTTGGCTTTGAAGTAAGGTACAACAAGAGTTATACCGAGCGAACCAATACTAAAAACCCCAGCAGGATGCCGGGGTTTTTTCTTTTCTAAACATCTGGGGTGATTGATTAAATGGTCATCTAAAATCAGTATGATAGTTCAATCTCCCCCCTCGAATAGGCTTTTTCATAGATTTATCACATTCCCTCATTTTCATAAGCTAAACTAAATATAGTCGAAAATTCAATTGAGTTATTCCCCGGCTTTTAAATAGCGGTATACCGCTTGACGACTAATACCGAATGCCTGACCTAATGCCATTTTTGAAGGATATTTCCCTTCCTTCCATGCTTGTCGTAAAGCTTCAGCCTGCTCAGGTTTCAATTTATGTACCCGACCTTTGTACTTCCCTTGAGCTGATGCCAGTTTAATTCCTTCCTTTTGCCGCTCCAGAATAATCTCACGTTCGAACTGTGCAAAAGCACCCATCAGTTGCAGCATCAAATTATCCATCGGAGTGGATTGGGCCGTAAAAGTAATATTTTCTTTTACAAACTGGATGGAGATCCCTCGTTTGACCAGTTTATCTACTTCAGTCACCAAATCTTTTAAGCTTCGCGCAAAACGATCCATGGAATGTACTATCACCTGGTCTCCTTCCCGGACATAATTCAACATTTCTTGAAATTTCGGTCGGTCGGTATTTTTACCTGACGCACGATCAACAAAAATCCGGTCGACTTCAATTCCCTCAAGTTGACGTCCAGTGTTTTGCTCGACAGAACTGACCCGGACATACCCTACTTTTTGGCCTTTCACTTTTTCACGCCCCAATTGAAGAAAAATGAACAATTTCGTAAATTATAAATTTTTAATACCAAAGTTACATGTTATATATGATTAAAAATCATTTAAATGGTACATAATTTTACGAACTTTTAGGCTGTTACTTTAGGGTATACTCTAAAGATACATTCAAGCTTATAAAATACGATAAGTGACTTTTGCAAGATATCTTGTATTCGAATCAGTCATCTTAAAAGTGGGTTTGCCTTATGTCTAGAATTTTGGTGGCTATTCACTTTTTAGTTGGAAAAACTTTGATGTAATTGAATAATGTAAAGATTTACAAGTAAATATCTAATAAAATATGGTTAGCTTTTATCTTATGTATTCCGGCACTGTTGCAAATAGAAATTTGAGTCGATGATGTTCCCTTTAAAAAGTGCTTAGAGACCGAAAACGGCACTGTTGCAAATAGGGATCTGAGTCGATGATTTTCCCTTCAAAAAAGCTTAGAGACCGAAAACTCTATTTACTAGCCAAACTTCTCCTAGAATATTACCGTTATAAAATAATGAAGCTTGTCCT
>NZ_VPCT01000027.1:0-13068 GCF_013418055.1 Acinetobacter sp. YH12208 | reverse complement strand
GATGACATGGGCGCAACGGCTCAAGCGTGTTTTCAATATCGACATCGAGACCTGCAGCGGCTGCGGCGGCGCCATGAAAGTCATCGCCTGCATTGAAGACCCTATAGTGATCAAGCAGATCCTTGATAGGGTCGTTTGCGGGAGGGGGCGGAATCCTACGCTAAGGCTTTGGCCAGCGATATTCTCCGGTGAGATTGATGTGTTCCCATCCGAGCGGCGAAACATGGGCCAAGAGATCGGGCGATAGCAGCTTTCCATCGCGTTTCTGGTTTGCAACGACCTCGCCGAGCTTCATGGTGTTCCAGAAGATGATGATGGCGGCGAGCAGATTCATGCCGGCGATGCGGTAATGCTGGCCTTCGGCGGAACGGTCGCGGATTTCACCGCGGCGGTGGAAGCTGATTGCCCGCTTCAGCGCATGATGAGCTTCGCCTTTGTTGAGCCCGATCTGGGCACGCCGTTGGAGTTCGGCATCCAGAATCCAGTCGATCATGAACAGGGTGCGCTCGACGCGACCGACTTCCCGCAGGGCTGTCGCGAGCTCGTTCTGCCGCGGATAGGAGGCGAGTTTCCGCAGAATCTGGCTTGGCGCGACGGTCCCGGCAGCAATGGTGGCGGCGATGCGCAGGATGTCGGGCCAATTGCGCTCGATCATGGCTTGGTTGACCTTTCCGCCGATCAACGCTCGCAGGTGCGCCGGGGCGGCCGACGGATTGAACGCGTAGAGCCGTTTGGATGGCAGGTCGCGGATGCGCGGAGCGAACCGGTAGCCGAGAATGGCACATGCGGCAAAGACGTGATCGGTGAAGCCGCCCGTGTCGGTGAACTGCTCGCGGATATGGCGTCCAGCATCGTTCATCAGCAGGCCATCGAGGATGTAAGGCGCTTCGCTTGCCGTTGCAGGAATCACCTGGGTTGCGAACGGCGCATATTGGTCGGAGACGTGGCTATAGGCTTTCAGGCCCGGGGTATTGCCATATTTCGCGTTGACCAGGTTCATGGCCTCACCTTGCTCTGTAGCGACGAAGAACTGTCCGTCGCTCGAAGCCGACGTGCCCATGCCCCAGAACCGGGCCATGGGTAACGCTGCCTGTGCCTCGACCACCATGGCCAGCGCCCGGTCATAGGCTTCGCCCTCGACATGCCACCGTCCAATGCGGATCAATTCCCAGAAGGTGTGGGTGTTTGTCGCATCCGCCATTTTGCGCAAGCCGAGGTTGATCCCTTCCGCCAAGATAACGTTCATTAGCCCGATCCGGTCAGCGCAGGGTGCTCCTGTGCGCAGATGGGTGAACGCTTCGGTGAAGCCGGTCGCCGCATCCACCTCCAGCAGGAGATCGGTGATGCGCGTGGGCGGGATCTGCTTGTAGAGATCGAGCACCAGATCTTCGGCGCCTGTCGGCGCGGCGGCTTCGAGTTTCTCGATATGCAGAACGCCGTTTTCAATCGACCCGCCCGGGATCGTGCCTGCGCGAGCGGCACGGCCAAGCTCGCGCAACCGCATGTCGAGGCGAGCTTGCCGGTCTGCCAGCCATTCCTCCGGCCGCAATGGCACAGCGAGACGACCGCCTTCCGCGATGGATTGTGCCGGAACGAGTGCGTGTTTCAGATCGCCATAGCGCCGGGACCTAGTAAGCCAGACATCTCCGGAGCGGAACGCATGGCCTTGTCGCAAATTCTTCAGGTTAACTCGATGTTGACCATGGGGAGAGAAGTTGCCGCTCCTGATATTGCGGAGCGAGCCGATGATTTTGAATACCATTGCCGAAAAGCTGAAGCGCCAGTCGAAGGATGATTTCAAGGGCAGGCATTTCGAGGCCTGGCTGATTGTACAGGCGGTTGCCTGGTACTTGCGCTACCCGCTCAGCTATCGTGACTTGGAAGAGATGTTTCGCGAGCGGGGCTTCGAGGTCGATCATAGCACGATCAACCGCTGGGTATTGGCTTATGCACCTGTCATCGAGAAACGGCTGCGGCAGTTTCGTCGACCCCATTGCGGCTCGGTCCGGATTGATGAGACCTATGTCAAGATCCGCGGCAAATGGCGCTATCTGTACCGAGCCATCGATAAGCATGGCAATCCGGTGGATTTCCTGCTGACCGCTAAGCGCGATCTCGACGCTGCCAAGCGGTTCTTCCGAAAGATGCTTAAAGATGAACCCTTGTTGTCGCCGAACAGGATTGGGACGGACGGGGCCAACACCTTCCCGTCAACGATCAAAACGTCGGTTGATGATGGGCTTCTCCATCCCGATCCCGTGCATTATGTGACCAAACATCTCCAGCAGGGGATTGAGAGCGACCATTTCCGGGTGAAGAAGAACATGCCGAAGATCGGCGGTTTCCAATCCTTTAACACGGCGCGGCGAACCATCGCGGGTTTCGAGGCGATGCTGTGGCTGCGGAAGGGCTTTGGCTTTTCAGGCGGCTGGACCGTCAATGACCAGAATGATTTGCTTGCGCGCCTCTTCGGACTGCAAAAGGTTAACAAAGCATGAAAATACCGGCCTTGGCTGGGTGATAGCTGCCTCCAAAAGTGTTTGCGACACGCCCGGAACAATTCAGCCACTGCACCCATGTTCCGAGTTGGTGTGGTTTGCGGATCGTATGCCGGCATCTCGTTGCGCAAGATCTGCACCCAATCGGCAGGCACGGGCGGCGATCTCCAATCTGCGGGATCAGTCAGATCACCCGAGTGCGTGGGCATGACAATCGTGCCCTGGGGACCAACACAATCCAGAAGGGCCTGAATCACTGCGACCGGCCCTCCCGCGACCCAGCCGAGCGAGCTTAGCGAACTGTGGACGAGAACTGTGCCACCAAGCGTAAGGCCGTTCTCTCGCATTTGCCTTGCTAGGCTCGCGCGAGTTGCTGGCTGAGGCGTTCTCGAAATCAGCTCTTGTTCGGTCGGCATCTACTCTATTCCTTTGCCCTCGGACGAGTGCTGGGGCGTCGGTTTCCACTATCGGCGAGTACTTCTACACAGCCATCGGTCCAGACGGCCGCGCTTCTGCGGGCGATTTGTGTACGCCCGACAGTCCCGGCTCCGGATCGGACGATTGCGTCGCATCGACCCTGCGCCCAAGCTGCATCATCGAAATTGCCGTCAACCAAGCTCTGATAGAGTTGGTCAAGACCAATGCGGAGCATATACGCCCGGAGCCGCGGCGATCCTGCAAGCTCCGGATGCCTCCGCTCGAAGTAGCGCGTCTGCTGCTCCATACAAGCCAACCACGGCCTCCAGAAGAAGATGTTGGCGACCTCGTATTGGGAATCCCCGAACATCGCCTCGCTCCAGTCAATGACCGCTGTTATGCGGCCATTGTCCGTCAGGACATTGTTGGAGCCGAAATCCGCGTGCACGAGGTGCCGGACTTCGGGGCAGTCCTCGGCCCAAAGCATCAGCTCATCGAGAGCCTGCGCGACGGACGCACTGACGGTGTCGTCCATCACAGTTTGCCAGTGATACACATGGGGATCAGCAATCGCGCATATGAAATCACGCCATGTAGTGTATTGACCGATTCCTTGCGGTCCGAATGGGCCGAACCCGCTCGTCTGGCTAAGATCGGCCGCAGCGATCGCATCCATGGCCTCCGCGACCGGCTGCAGAACAGCGGGCAGTTCGGTTTCAGGCAGGTCTTGCAACGTGACACCCTGTGCACGGCGGGAGATGCAATAGGTCAGGCTCTCGCTGAATTCCCCAATGTCAAGCACTTCCGGAATCGGGAGCGCGGCCGATGCAAAGTGCCGATAAACATAACGATCTTTGTAGAAACCATCGGCGCAGCTATTTACCCGCAGGACATATCCACGCCCTCCTACATCGAAGCTGAAAGCACGAGATTCTTCGCCCTCCGAGAGCTGCATCAGGTCGGAGACGCTGTCGAACTTTTCGATCAGAAACTTCTCGACAGACGTCGCGGTGAGTTCAGGCTTTTTCATATCTCATTGCCCCCGGACGAGCGTCTGCTCCGCCATTCGCCGTCCGCCGTGCCAATCGGATCAGCCGTCCAAATGCGGGATTTTCGTTAGTCGGAGGCCAAACGGCATTGAGCGTCAGCATATCATCAGCGAGCTGAAGAAAGACAATCCCCGATCCGCTCCACGTGTTGCCCCAGCAATCAGCGCGACCTTGCCCCTCCAACGTCATCTCGTTCTCCGCTCATGAGCTCAGCCAATCGACTGGCGAGCGGCATCGCATTCTTCGCATCCCGCCTCTGGCGGATGCAGGAAGATCAACGGATCTCGGCCCAGTTGACCCAGGGCTGTCGCCACAATGTCGCGGGAGCGGATCAACCGAGCAAAGGCATGACCGACTGGACCTTCCTTCTGAAGGCTCTTCTCCTTGAGCCACCTGTCCGCCAAGGCAAAGCGCTCACAGCAGTGGTCATTCTCGAGATAATCGACGCGTACCAACTTGCCATCCTGAAGAATGGTGCAGTGTCTCGGCACCCCATAGGGAACCTTTGCCATCAACTCGGCAAGATGCAGCGTCGTGTTGGCATCGTGTCCCACGCCGAGGAGAAGTACCTGCCCATCGAGTTCATGGACACGGGCGACCGGGCTTGCAGGCGAGTGAGGTGGCAGGGGCAATGGATCAGAGATGATCTGCTCTGCCTGTGGCCCCGCTGCCGCAAAGGCAAATGGATGGGCGCTGCGCTTTACATTTGGCAGGCGCCAGAATGTGTCAGAGACAACTCCAAGGTCCGGTGTAACGGGCGACGTGGCAGGATCGAACGGCTCGTCGTCCAGACCTGACCACGAGGGCATGACGAGCGTCCCTCCCGGACCCAGCGCAGCACGCAGGGCCTCGATCAGTCCAAGTGGCCCATCTTCGAGGGGCCGGACGCTACGGAAGGAGCTGTGGACCAGCAGCACACCGCCGGGGGTAACCCCAAGGTTGAGAAGCTGACCGATGAGCTCGGCTTTTCGCCATTCGTATTGCACGACATTGCACTCCACCGCTGATGACATCAGTCGATCATAGCACGATCAACGGCACTGTTGCAAATAGTCGGTGGTGATAAACTTATCATCCCCTTTTGCTGATGGAGCTGCACATGAACCCATTCAAAGGCCGGCATTTTCAGCGTGACATCATTCTGTGGGCCGTACGCTGGTACTGCAAATACGGCATCAGTTACCGTGAGCTGCAGGAGATGCTGGCTGAACGCGGAGTGAATGTCGATCACTCCACGATTTACCGCTGGGTTCAGCGTTATGCGCCTGAAATGGAAAAACGGCTGCGCTGGTACTGGCGTAACCCTTCCGATCTTTGCCCGTGGCACATGGATGAAACCTACGTGAAGGTCAATGGCCGCTGGGCGTATCTGTACCGGGCCGTCGACAGCCGGGGCCGCACTGTCGATTTTTATCTCTCCTCCCGTCGTAACAGCAAAGCTGCATACCGGTTTCTGGGTAAAATCCTCAACAACGTGAAGAAGTGGCAGATCCCGCGATTCATCAACACGGATAAAGCGCCCGCCTATGGTCGCGCGCTTGCTCTGCTCAAACGCGAAGGCCGGTGCCCGTCTGACGTTGAACACCGACAGATTAAGTACCGGAACAACGTGATTGAATGCGATCATGGCAAACTGAAACGGATAATCGGCGCCACGCTGGGATTTAAATCCATGAAGACGGCTTACGCCACCATCAAAGGTATTGAGGTGATGCGTGCACTACGCAAAGGCCAGGCCTCAGCATTTTATTATGGTGATCCCCTGGGCGAAATGCGCCTGGTAAGCAGAGTTTTTGAAATGTAAGGCCTTTGAATAAGACAAAAGGCTGCCTCATCGCTAACTTTGCAACAGTGCCATTTTAAGCGTTATGCTAAGCCCAGGAAGCCGCAGGATCTTTTGAACCACAACTGCATTAACGTCCGCTATTCTGATACGAGTGGATTGTACGCCTGGGAATTCGAGAAAGATGCTCAGAAATTCAGTCTGAAAGTCAAAGGGCAATATATTGCGAACAGCACGATTCATCAGCTCGATGCAGCATTAGACGGGCTGGGGATTGCCTATATTCCCGAGTATGTTGCAGATGGATATATCAAAAGCGGCAAGCTGATTGCTGTTCTGACCGAGTGGTGTCCATATTTTGACGGCTACCATATTTATTATCCTCACCGCCGACAGGATTCTCCTGCGTTTATGGCTTTTCTGCAAGTTTTGCGTGACAGGTACAATAATGGAATAAGATAAATTTATGAGTAAAGGATTATGTCCACGATAAGCACCTGGGTCGATTCCTGGGAGGCGGCCATGAGGGTAGGGAAGCGCCGTCCCGTCAAGTCAGCGTAATGCTCTGCCAGTGTTACAACCAATTAACCAATTCTGATTAGAAAAACTCATCGAGCATCAAATGAAACTGCAATTTATTCATATCAGGATTATCAATACCATATTTTTGAAAAAGCCGTTTCTGTAATGAAGGAGAAAACTCACCGAGGCAGTTCCATAGGATGGCAAGATCCTGGTATCGGTCTGCGATTCCGACTCGTCCAACATCAATACAACCTATTAATTTCCCCTCGTCAAAAATAAGGTTATCAAGTGAGAAATCACCATGAGTGACGACTGAATCCGGTGAGAATGGCAAAAGCTTATGCATTTCTTTCCAGACTTGTTCAACAGGCCAGCCATTACGCTCGTCATCAAAATCACTCGCATCAACCAAACCGTTATTCATTCGTGATTGCGCCTGAGCGAGACGAAATGCGCGATCGCTGTTAAAAGGACAATTACAAACAGGAATCGAATGCAACCGGCGCAGGAACGCTGCCAGCGCATCAACAATATTTTCACCTGAATCAGGATATTCTTCTAATACCTGGAATGCTGTTTTCCCGGGGATCGCAGTGGTGAGTAACCATGCATCATCAGGAGTACGGATAAAATGCTTGATGGTCGGAAGAGGCATAAATGCCGTCAGCCAGTTTAGTCTGACCATCTCATCTGTAACATCATTGGCAACGCTACCTTTGCCATGTTTCAGAAACAACTCTGGCGCATCGGGCTTCCCATACAATCGATAGATTGTCGCACCTGATTGCCCGACATTATCGCGAGCCCATCTATACCCATATAAATCAGCATCCAGGTTGGAATTTAATCGCGGCCTCGAGCAAGACGTTTCCCGTTGAATATGGCTCATAACACCCCTTGTATTACTGTTTATGTAAGCAGACAGTTTTATTGTTCATGATGATATATTTTTATCGGCACTGTTGCAAATAGTCGGTGGTGATAAACTTATCATCCCCTTTTGCTGATGGAGCTGCACATGAACCCATTCAAAGGCCGGCATTTTCAGCGTGACATCATTCTGTGGGCCGTACGCTGGTACTGCAAATACGGCATCAGTTACCGTGAGCTGCAGGAGATGCTGGCTGAACGCGGAGTGAATGTCGATCACTCCACGATTTACCGCTGGGTTCAGCGTTATGCGCCTGAAATGGAAAAACGGCTGCGCTGGTACTGGCGTAACCCTTCCGATCTTTGCCCGTGGCACATGGATGAAACCTACGTGAAGGTCAATGGCCGCTGGGCGTATCTGTACCGGGCCGTCGACAGCCGGGGCCGCACTGTCGATTTTTATCTCTCCTCCCGTCGTAACAGCAAAGCTGCATACCGGTTTCTGGGTAAAATCCTCAACAACGTGAAGAAGTGGCAGATCCCGCGATTCATCAACACGGATAAAGCGCCCGCCTATGGTCGCGCGCTTGCTCTGCTCAAACGCGAAGGCCGGTGCCCGTCTGACGTTGAACACCGACAGATTAAGTACCGGAACAACGTGATTGAATGCGATCATGGCAAACTGAAACGGATAATCGGCGCCACGCTGGGATTTAAATCCATGAAGACGGCTTACGCCACCATCAAAGGTATTGAGGTGATGCGTGCACTACGCAAAGGCCAGGCCTCAGCATTTTATTATGGTGATCCCCTGGGCGAAATGCGCCTGGTAAGCAGAGTTTTTGAAACGTAAGGCCTTTGAATAAGACAAAAGGCTGCCTCATCGCTAACTTTGCAACAGTGCCCTCGCGATGACATCGCCCAGCGGCTGGCCATCATCCTGTGCATCGACCAGGGCGCCCCCGATCTCGGCGAAGGATTTCAGGGTGTCACGCACCACCCCCGCTTCGTCTGCGACCTTTGCATGGCAAATACGCTCCGAAGCACGGTAGAGACGGCCGACGATCCGGTCGTGGGTTTCGACCACTGCGTCGGCCAACATCGCCTGCCATTCCGAGACGCAAACAGCCAAGATCGCAAGCCGCCTGTCCTCCGGGAGATCGCGCATGCCGTCGGCATAATACCGTTCACCCTGCCTGCGCAGACGAGTCACCCGATGGGCAGGAACGCCGGCAAGCAGATCCTCGGGGAGATCGACGCGTTGCAGATATTCGAGCCGGTCGAGCAGCCGGTTGGCCGACGAAGAGTTCGAGCCAGGCTCGAACTGGCGCAGCCACACAAAACGGGTCACCCGATCATCAGCCGTCTCCTCGAGCAATGCCAGCAACTGTTCTCGGATCGACATAGGCAGCCGACTGGCGATCCTCGTCTCGATGCGTCGCTCGGCATCGACGAGAGCCGCGGCACAAAGCCGCTCGATCGTGGATGTCGCGGGAAGGACAGTGCGGGTGCGTCGGCACTCGGCTACGAAGCGACGGGCGATATCCTCGTTCGACACCGCCATCTCGGCTTCTCGGAACAACCATTCCTTCAGCTCGCTCGCACCACGTCCGGAGAAGGTGCGGAAGCCGTAGAGCCCCCGTAACTCGGCAAGATGCTCGTGCCGTGTTTCCTCGCGGGCAGCATAGTCTACGAGATCGTCGGCACCCAGGCCAAGCTGCGCTCCGATAAATTCGATGACCTCTGCAGGGATCAGTTCGCCTGGAGCCAGCACCCGGCCGGGATAGCGCAGGACACACAATTGCAGGGCGAAGCCGAACCTGTTGTGAGCGCGCCGACGCAGCCTGATATGCCCAAAGTCTTCATCACTCAGCGTATAGTGCTTGAGCAAATCCGTCTGTGAAGTCGGCAAGCGCAACAGCGCGTCTTTCTGCCGATCGGTTAGAGTGACGCGACGCGGCATACATGTTCCTTTTTCAAAATCTGATAGCGTTCAAGACGCTTTGTTTATGAAGCTGGTTGAGATACATTTCCAGAGGTCAATGCAATCGTGGCCGAAGCGCCGCCTCAAACCAACGTTTGTGATACATGCTGATCGGATATGCCCGCGTCTCCAAAGCCGATGGCTCGCAGTCTCTCGACCTGCAGCACGACGCCTTGCGCGCCGCAGGTGTCGAACGGGACAATATCTATGATGATCTTGCTTCCGGCGGTCGTGATGATCGCCCTGGCTTGACTGCCTGCCTCAAGTCATTGCGTGACGGCGATGTGCTGGTGGTCTGGAAGCTCGATCGCCTCGGACGATCGCTTGCCCATCTGGTCAACACGGTGAAGGAGCTGTCAGACCGCAAGATCGGCCTGCGGGTTCTGACTGGAAAGGGCGCTCAGATCGACACCACGACTGCGTCCGGTCGCATGGTGTTCGGAATCTTCGCCACCTTGGCCGAGTTCGAGCGGGATCTGATCCGAGAGCGCACCATGGCGGGTCTCGCCTCCGCGAGAGCGCGCGGTCGCAAGGGCGGACGAAAATTCGCGCTCACCAAAGCTCAGGTGCGTCTCGCGCAAGCCGCCATGGCCCAGCGCGATACTTCAGTTTCCGATCTCTGCAAGGAACTCGGCATCGAGCGCGTCACTCTCTACCGATATGTCGGTCCCAAAGGCGAGCTCAGAGACCATGGAAAGCATGTTCTCGGACTTACGTAGCAACTCGTTTCTTTTCGCAGGTTGAGCCACAGAGGTGGATCAGGAAATTTGAACAACACTTATAAGTGATATTTTGCTCCCCAAATGATGTTATAAACATCAATATATGGAGTATTTTATGACACGTAGACCAAGAAGAAATCATTCAAATGACTTTAAAGCTAAGGTAGCACTTGCTGCGATTAAAGCAGAAAAAACACTTGCTGAATTGAGTGCTGAATTTGATGTTCATCAAAACCAAATTATTGACTGGAAAAATCAACTGATTTCAGCTTCCTCGCAAGCTTTCGATCAATCAAAAGCTCCAACAGAACCACCCATCGATCTAAAAAAACTACATGCAAAAATCGGTGAGCAGGCATTAGAAATTGATTTTTTAGAAGGTGTGTTGAAGAAACTGGGTCGCTTCAACCACAAAAGTTAATCGATGACTCACTTCAGATTTCAGTATCTAAGCAAGCTAAGCTGCTGAAAGTCTCCCGTGGTTGTTATTACTATCGCCCAAAACCTGTGAGTGAATCAGATCTGAAGCTGATGCGCTGTATGGATGAGTTACATATGCAATACCCTTTTGCAGGTAGCCGTATGATGCGTGATTTATTGAATCGTCAAGGACATCATATAGGACGACGTCATACACGTACTTTAATGAAGAAAATGGGCATTAATGCGTTATATCGTAAACCAAATCTAAGTCAGGCCAATCAAGCTCACCGTAAATATCCATATCTGCTCAAAGGATTGGCTATTCAGCGCAGTAATCAAGTGTGGTCTACGGATATAACGTATATCCCTATGGCAAAAGGCTTTGTTTATTTATGTGCTGTGATTGATTGGCATAGCCGCAAGGTACTTGCGCATAGAGTATCGATTAGTATGGAGGTTACATTTTGCATAGAAACATTAAATGAAGCTATTGAAAAATATGGCCGACCTGAAGTCTTTAATACAGACCAAGGCAGTCAGTTTACCAGTGATACATTTATTGATGTATTGAAATCAAATGGCATTCAAATCAGTATGGATGGTAAAGGTCGATGGGTTGATAATGTGATGGTTGAACGATTATGGCGGAGCGTTAAATATGAAGAGGTGTATCTCAAAGCCTACAGCAATGTTTTGGATGCGAAGAAGCAATTAAACGCATATTTTGAATTTTATAATTTGAAACGACCTCATTCGAGTCTGGACAAAATGACTCCAGATGAGTTTTACTATGACCAGCTACCACAACAAAATAAGGTAGCTTAACTAGAGCAGAGTATCACTTATAAATAAGCTTTTAGTTGTTCAAACAAGTGGGACCACCTCTCACCTCCGCGCTTCATCAGAAAACTGAAGGAACCTCCATTGAATCGAACTAATATTTTTTTTGGTGAATCGCATTCTGACTGGTTGCCTGTCAGAGGCGGAGAATCTGGTGATTTTGTTTTTCGACGTGGTGACGGGCATGCCTTCGCGAAAATCGCACCTGCTTCCCGCCGCGGTGAGCTCGCTGGAGAGCGTGACCGCCTCATTTGGCTCAAAGGTCGAGGTGTGGCTTGCCCCGAGGTGATCAACTGGCAGGAGGAACAGGAGGGTGCATGCTTGGTGATAACGGCAATTCCGGGAGTACCGGCGGCTGATCTGTCTGGAGCGGATTTGCTCAAAGCGTGGCCGTCAATGGGGCAGCAACTTGGCGCTGTTCACAGCCTATCGGTTGATCAATGTCCGTTTGAGCGCAGGCTGTCGCGAATGTTCGGACGCGCCGTTGATGTGGTGTCCCGCAATGCCGTCAATCCCGACTTCTTACCGGACGAGGACAAGAGTACGCCGCAGCTCGATCTTTTGGCTCGTGTCGAACGAGAGCTACCGGTGCGGCTCGACCAAGAGCGCACCGATATGGTTGTTTGCCATGGTGATCCCTGCATGCCGAACTTCATGGTGGACCCTAAAACTCTTCAATGCACGGGTCTGATCGACCTTGGGCGGCTCGGAACAGCAGATCGCTATGCCGATTTGGCACTCATGATTGCTAACGCCGAAGAGAACTGGGCAGCGCCAGATGAAGCAGAGCGCGCCTTCGCTGTCCTATTCAATGTATTGGGGATCGAAGCCCCCGACCGCGAACGCCTTGCCTTCTATCTGCGATTGGACCCTCTGACTTGGGGTTGATGTTCATGCCGCCTGTTTTTCCTGCTCATTGGCACGTTTCGCAACCTGTTCTCATTGCGGACACCTTTTCCAGCCTCGTTTGGAAAGTTTCATTGCCAGACGGGACTCCTGCAATCGTCAAGGGATTGAAACCTATAGAAGACATTGCTGATGAACTGCGCGGGGCCGACTATCTGGTATGGCGCAATGGGAGGGGAGCAGTCCGGTTGCTCGGTCGTGAGAACAATCTGATGTTGCTCGAATATGCCGGGGAGCGAATGCTCTCTCACATCGTTGCCGAGCACGGCGACTACCAGGCGACCGAAATTGCAGCGGAACTAATGGCGAAGCTGTATGCCGCATCTGAGGAACCCCTGCCTTCTGCCCTTCTCCCGATCCGGGATCGCTTTGCAGCTTTGTTTCAGCGGGCGCGCGATGATCAAAACGCAGGTTGTCAAACTGACTACGTCCACGCGGCGATTATAGCCGATCAAATGATGAGCAATGCCTCGGAACTGCGTGGGCTACATGGCGATCTGCATCATGAAAACATCATGTTCTCCAGTCGCGGCTGGCTGGTGATAGATCCCGTCGGTCTGGTCGGTGAAGTGGGCTTTGGCGCCGCCAATATGTTCTACGATCCGGCTGACAGAGACGACCTTTGTCTCGATCCTAGACGCATTGCACAGATGGCGGACGCATTCTCTCGTGCGCTGGACGTCGATCCGCGTCGCCTGCTCGACCAGGCGTACGCTTATGGGTGCCTTTCCGCAGCTTGGAACGCGGATGGAGAAGAGGAGCAACGCGATCTAGCTATCGCGGCCGCGATCAAGCAGGTGCGACAGACGTCATACTAGATATCAAGCGACTTCTCCTATCCCCTGGGAACACATCAATCTTACCGGAGAATATCGTTGGCCAAAGCCTTAGCGTAGGATTTCGCCCTCTCCCGCAAACGACCCCAGCGTCGATGACATGGGCGCAACGGCTCAAGCGTGTTTTCAATATCGACATCGAGACCTGCAGCGGCTGCGGCGGCGCCATGAAAGTCATCGCCTGCATTGAAGACCCTATAGTGATCAAGCAGATC
>NZ_VPCT01000026.1:0-13610 GCF_013418055.1 Acinetobacter sp. YH12208 | reverse complement strand
TTGATACGTTCTTGGTCTGAAAGCTGCTGTACTTTAACTGGATTTTGTTTATCTAAATATTTTTGATACCAAACACGTAGTGTTTCAGGAGTACAACCCTTGCGCAGTATACTGCTCAGGGAGCAATAGCGGTGATCGCAGCCCAATTCGATGGATAATCTTTCTCGGATTCAATCAATAATTGAACCGCTCTTTCTCTGATTTCAGGGGTATATTTTACTTTTTTCATCGGGACATTCTCTCAGAAAGCTTGGTCTCCGACAAACCCGGTACGGTTCAAAAATCTTCCATTGATTTATTTATATCTGTTAAACCAGTCGCATTATGAAATGTAATATAAGTAGAAATTTCAGTATAAATGGTCATGATCTTTTCTAAATTTGAATATCTAAGCGTCTTCATTAATCAACCTTATTGATTATTAGTTTCTTCTTTTAAAGCTCTTTGTACTGTTGCTATCCCTACTTTAAACTTTTCTGCAACACCTCTAAATGTTGAATTTTCTTCAGCCATTGCTTTTCGTATTTCAACATAGTCAACCTTCCGCTTTCTTCCCTTATATAAGCCCTTCGCTTTGGCTTTTGCAATTCCTTCCTTTTGACGCTCACGGATCATGGAGCGTTCAAACTCTGCAAATGCAGCAAGCATCTGAAACATGAGTTTATTTATTGCCGATTGTGCTACATCATGACTGAAGGTCAAATTCTCTTTATGAAAAATAATGGTTATACCACGATCATTCAGACTATTCACAATTTCGTTCAGATCATTTGTATTACGTGCCAGACGATCAATACTATGAACATGCACCGTATCACCTTCACGCAGATAGTCGAGCATTGCATTTAACTGAGGACGTTCACGGCTACCACCGCTTGCCTTTTCAGTAAAGGTCTTATCCAGGCTGATTCCATCTAATTGACGTTCAGTATTTTGTTCAGTTGAACTGACTCGAATATATCCGACCTGATTAGGCATTCTGTACCGTTAGAGTTTAGATAATTAAATACATATTGTACCGAAATTAAATATTAAGTCTATAAATACGGTTTTTGAGTTGCTTTTTAAGACTTTATTTTGTTCCGTTAGGCTATACTCTAAATTTACAGAACATCTCTTATTCGAAATTCGATCGAATGGGAGTAAAAGCCTGCCTCAATTCGAATTAATTTTACGTTTTTTAATTTTAAAAGTTCGTCGCCCAGCAAGTCGGTAAGCAAGGTCAGGATTCCGGCCGTCCAAGTGTTTAACCAAAATTGGCACACCATTCGGTGTTTTACTCATTAAATTATCATTTTCTACATACAGCACTGTTCCTCTTTGCGCTGCGGCAATAAAGCGGTCTCGAAGTACATTTGCAGCTTTGGCAGCAATACCTGATTCATTGTCATCTTCATCAATTAGATCTACTGTTGACATAGTGCCGTACTCCCAATTAGCTGATATATGAATCATATTACAAGTCGGGTAGACAGGATAAAGAACTAGAGACCTTTCTACATATAATGCTCTGATCGACACACACAATAGCTTCTTTCCACATCAAGGTAGGTATTATGTGTGATCTGAATTTTATATTTAATTTCAATAACTTATAAATATTAATGTTTGAGTTTTATTTTTGCCACATAAACAAAATAATATTTAAAATCAAATGCTTATATTTTATAAAAAATTTAAAGCTTAGCATCACACATGATAGCTACCTAAATTAGCTCCATTAGGTAGCTATCATGTGTGTCGATATTAAAAATTATGTTTAATTTCAATGTATTAATAGAATTCAACTCTTTATAATTTTGATATTTTTTTTACAAAGCACGGGATCATCTAACAGAAATTTTTTCCCTTTTTTAATCCTGGATATTTAGAATCGGTAGAAATTTCTTCACTTAAAAATTTAACTGCCTAGAGAGCAAAATGAATCCTATAACTTTTCAGAAACTGGAAAAAATGAATAAGCACTGCAAGGCTTGTGTTAAAGCCTATGCACTTTTGACTTTGTTGAGTCTGGTGACTTTTTTCATCTATTTTTTTAATCGTTTCACATTAGAAATTCTCGTTACGGACACGACTGCTCTATTTCCGGTTATCAAAATGGAAGCGTTGGCACTTGGGATAATGCACATTGTTTACTGCTTCTTTTTTAAATATGTCGATAAAAAACTTCAAATATTCGGCTTAGATTCAAATAATCTGAATGAATACATCCAGCGGAATCAGGCATTTTTCCAAAAATATTAAGGTATGGCTTCTCCAGTGGAACTCATGTCTTGTAATACATCAAAGACAAGTCTCTCAATGCCTGAGCGTGCTTTATCACGGTCTGGATCTAGCCAGGATAGCGACGGGAATTCGGCACAGAGTCCAATAAATTCCCCGTCTTGGGCGGACCATGTCACACTAAATAAATAACGAGCTTCGGTCTTAAAATCGAAAAAAGCTTTCATATATTTTGCCGCGTGTTTAGCCTCAGCTCTCAAATCGTCAATTTCTTGGCGGCTGAGATAATAATCATCAGGATATTTCTGCATGAGTTATCACCATTGTTAATTGAGATTGATTTAAAAAACATCCTATACCTCGGTTTTATTGGACTTCGCCTTCCATTTTTCGTATTTTTTGTTGAGATCTTCCGTTAATACACTCCTAAAATGAGCTTCTGCTTCTTGATATGATGAATTATTTACAATCGAACTTTTCAGTTTTTTCATATATGAAAGTTTTAAAGTCCGGGCACCATGATCAAACCAGGGCTGATTATATTTATCCTTGAATAAGCGTTTTTCTAGGTGATACAAATTTCCGATCTGCTGACGTACCCCACGGTAGCCTAAATAGCCCTCCAAGGCCCGGAAATGGCGTTCAAAATAGGCTTTCTTCTCATCCAGACTGGCATTTTTTTCAATCAGGCTCTGAAACCGCAAAACGACCCTTTTCCCTTGTTCTAGTTGTTCCTTATAGGCTTTATCAGTCAAACGCCAGGTCCAATCTGTGACATGTTTTTCATTGGTCCAATTCTTGGCTTGAAGCTCTTTAATGCTTTTCTTCGGCTTGGTCAGACGTACCAGTTCATATCTACCACAGCTGATTGGATTAACCTCACCAATGTAACTAAAAGACTCTGAACTTGGACAGATCTCAAAGATTTTACGGTTAATCTTCAATAAATCTTGTTTGTCTGTTTTGCTCAAAACTTTTTGAGTTTTTTCATCCAATAAGAAAGCATCACTGGTTCGACAAAACAGGTAAGCCTCTACTTGCACCAAAAAAGCAGGTTCATTTTTATCAAATTTTTCCCAGCATTCACTCTCACTCAGTCCTGGTAAATAACTATAAGTGAAATGAACCAGCAAGCTAAAAACTGGCTCACTGTTCAATCTTCTTCGATAGGTTTGTTGGGCTGTTTCCAGTAAATGATAACGCTCAATCCATTTTGAAATCATACGGCTTGCTTCATCAGTATTCATATTCAATATGAATTTCTTAGCAACAAGATCATATTCGTTCGTCATCATTCCCATGACATGTTTTGTAAAATCTTTAGGAACATAGCTGTAATAAATCATTTTTTTATTACTCTTAAAGTGATTTTAATAAAGTGATTCTATAAGAGATTTATAAAAGATATTTATTAAAAATTCTATAAGAAATTCTTAAAGTCTCAAAAATGCAATTTTTGAGACTTTAAGCATGATTGCGAATCACCTTCGGAGATTCTATAAATAGCAGTTCCCCAAAATGGGCTTGACGACCGCAACTTGATCAAATATAAAACTTTTAGGGTCTTTGATTTTTTGCGTGGACTGCCAATCCATGAGCCAATTCTTTTCTGTTTGGTTCCTGGGTTGCCTACCCATGAATCAGACACACTCCCCCTTCTTGAGGATTGCCAGTCTTTGAGAAGCTTTAGTGGTGAAGCTGCGTGCGTGAGGAAACTCTAGCTGGCGCGGCTACACTAGGGGCTGGCGGGTGTGACTCCCGCTTTCTACCTGTTCACTCATTTTGATGAATGAACACCCTCCACTCCCAAGGTGGAGGTCAGTTGGGCGACAAGGACACGGGATCACGGTGACGTGGCGGTGGGAGTAACTTCCCTCCTAGGCTGAAAGGGCCAAAACCCTGTATTAAAACAGACAGTCAGAGGACTCACGGAATGAGTAACCTCGTGAATAGCTGATAACCAGACGCTTCAAGTCAAAAACAAAAATAAAGACAAGGGCGTAGGTTATACCCACAGGTGGGCTTTTGAGGGCATCGTGAGGTGTCAGGGTTGCAAGGCGAAAGCTGGCGCAATCGGTACTCGATTTTAGGTAGAACAGTGAATTTGTCGGAAGACATTCTGTTTTGCTGTCGAGATCAATGGATAGCTCAAGCCTGTAAGGTCGTCAACATGGTGCTTTTTAGGCTGTGTATGTCGATATGGGTAAGGCGTGAACGTGGATGATTATTAACTACATATTGCATTGTATAAACCTGATACGACTTGGAACTGCGATCGGGGGAGATAGGAATGTAGGTGTTGTATGTAGGAGATCGGCACGGGTTCTGCCAGTTTTCAGGCAACTGAAAACAACTGTTTTAATACTAACTTGGGAAGCAGTTTTGTTTAATGACGAAGCCGTATTGCTTAAAGATTTCTCTTTAATTTGAAGAGGTCTTTATTCAATCGGAGGCAACTTCCGAAAACAGAACTGTGGGAGAGTGACTTAGTAGGGCTTTGCTGTAATGGCAAAGGAAGCATTTCAATTCGAGTGAAAGGCGAGCGTTGAAATGAGTAACGAAAGGACACGCCATTAAGTTGGAGTGTGTAAGAGAATTGGAAGAATGTGGTTTGAGGATGAAGTTTGGCAACTTCATAGACTTGGCGGTCTAAACCCTCCAGCCACATTTGTAAAAATCGACCTAGAAGATCAGATTCGAGTGGCATCGGATCCAGAAATTCCAAGAACCTTGAGAAAACAAGTCAAATCAAAGTCTTTGATCCGACTTTTTAAAAACGGTTAGTGGGGACCTCACTTAAAAAATCCTGACGCAGCCGATTCTGCTGAACGAAATTAAAAATCTGTGTGTCCCTCATCACACATAAATAACTGAGATCAAAGTCCTGAGTACGACTATAAACTGCTTTCCATTTTGCGCTGATTTGCGTTTTAAGCCATTTTCTCTATTTGATATAGGTAATCTTGATAATCAGTGAAAAAACGCGTCTACCCCCTATTTTTTGCCTCTAATCGTTATATCAGAGCGAGTGTCTACGAGCGAACATCAAAAAGTCGTGCCTAGACTCCCTGAAAAACAGCTTTTTAGGCTGTGAAGTCAAAAAAGGCGTAAATCATATGTAGAAAATTGAGCCTAGACCGAGCGAAGCGAGCAAAAAAGTACTATGAGCGAAGCGAATTCCGAGTTGCTTTTGCTTTTTCTAAAACTCACGAAAATATTAACCAAAAAATTGCCCCTCGAATCGAGCGAAAGCGAGATTCAATAGAGTTTGAGCGAAGCGAAAACCAAGGGCAATTTTTCATGATTCACGTTTTTAATTATTTTTAAATACTTTTAATGTTTTTAGATGCTCTGTAGCCCTATAAAATAAAGGGTTACAGAGCTTATACATGGACGTTTATCTTGCTATACATGGACGTTTATCTTGCTATACATGGACGTTTATCTTGCTATACATGGACGTTTATCTTGCATATATTGACAAATATTATAATGTCAATTTTAAGGTTGAATTATAAACCACCTAATTGCAATAAGTGTTTGTATTTAATGAATTTTTATTAATTCCGATTATATATTAGATATTTAATAAATATTAAATACATAATATCAAAGATATTATCTTAAAATATCTATATATATTATTGTTTTTATTATAAATAATAGATTAGATAATATATTAAATAGACATTTTATAACCTATTATTTTTAATATACATGGACGTTTATCTTGCTATACATGGACGTTTATCTTGCATAACCTAAAAAATCATTGACATCAAAATATAGTGTCAATATATTGACATCAAATGATCACGTCAAAATAAAGATATGAAAAATACTGTCGTCAAAGATAATGCTTTAATCAATGCTAGTTACAACCTAGATCTAGCAGAGCAAAGACTAATCTTATTAGCTATTGTTGAAGCTAGAGAAAGTGGAAAAGGTATCAATACAAACGACCCACTCGTTGTTCATGCTGAAAGTTATGCACATCAATTTAATGTTCATAGAAATACGGCTTATACAACATTGAAAAATGCTTGTAATGCACTGTTCTTACGTCAGTTTAGCTATCAAGAAAAAAACTCTAAAAACATAGAACATATTAAATCTAGATGGGTTAGTGAAATCAGATATATAGAGAATGAAGCCGTGGTTAAACTTATTTTTTCCCCAGCCATTGTTCCATTAATTACAAGATTAGAAGAACATTTTACTAAATATGAGCTAGAACAAATTAGTAATCTGAGTAGTGCTTATGCAATCCGTTTATATGAGCTTTTAATAGCGTGGCGAAGTACAGGTAAAACGCCAATTTTTGAATTAGCC
Source organism: Acinetobacter sp. YH12208 (assembly GCF_013418055.1). Classification (NCBI taxonomy): domain Bacteria; kingdom Pseudomonadati; phylum Pseudomonadota; class Gammaproteobacteria; order Moraxellales; family Moraxellaceae; genus Acinetobacter; species Acinetobacter sp. YH12208. The sequence continues at coordinate 7,055 of NZ_VPCT01000026.1, read as the reverse complement.
GATTTTAGAGAAAAATTAGGAGTTGATAAAACAGACTACGCGATAATTTCTGATTTAAAAAAACGAGTACTAGATATTTCAGTTAAACAGCTTAATGAACACACTGACATCACTGTTGAATACGAACAACATAAAAAAGGACGTTCAATTTACGGCTTTTCATTTTTATTTAAAAACAAGCAAACAGAGCAGAATTTAAACTCGACACGAGATCCAAATACCGTAGATCTTGTTTCAAAAATGACTAAGGCTCAGCGACATTTATTTGCTAATAAACTCTCTCAATTACCTGAGATGAGTAAGTACTCCCAAGGCACCGAAAGCTTTCCGCAATTTGCAATTCGTATAGCTGACATGCTGCAAGATCCACATCGTGCTAAAGAACTGTATCCATACTTAGAAAAAGTGGGATTTATGTCAGCTACTAAAAACAATGCTGTTAACAACTAAACTCTCAGTGAGTGAAGGATCCAGAATTAAAATCTGAGACTAAATAATTAAACTATAGTCATATAAGGAATTTGAAATGCTTATTGATGCAATTGCTTTATTAAGTGCTAAAAAAAATACTAAAGGTTATTCAGCTCATATCCAAATTGAGACTTCTGACGGTTCAGAAATTAGTGGCTCTATACAATTAGATCATGAATGGGATTATCAACTCGGCTTTTTGAGAGATTTAATAAATACAGAAGAAGATATGCGTTTTGTTGATAGAACCTTTACCAGTGAGGATTTTAGAAATGGTGTTTTAGGTTACTTAAGCAATTAGGCTTTAAACCTTGAGTGTATTAAAGAATACACTTGTTGTATTCTTTAATACGTCTCCTAAATACACAGTAATACAGTATGAAAACAAGTACAAAATACAGTGTTAGTGATGCTGCAACACTGTATAAAAAATCTCGGGCCACACTCTACAAAGATATAAAAAACGGAGTATTAAGTCGTGATCATGATGGTTCTATCGACTTCTCAGAATTACTTCGTGTCTATGGTGAGCCTTTTGGTGGAAAACACCCAAAACGTATTGACATGTCTCCGATACAAAACCTAGATACACCTGAATACAATGATAAAACAGTGGAAGAACTCAAAAATCAGATTGAGTTTCTAAAGAAACAACTAGAAAAGGCAGAAGATAGAGAAGCAAAAGCTAATTCTCGCATCGACACACTCCTGACCCTCATTGAAATGAAACCATCCCAAGCCACTACAGCTAATAATCATCAACCTGAAACAGATATAGCGATAGATCCAAAACTAGAAACCAAACCTAAAGATGATGGATTGACTATTCCGGTTGAAAAAGAAAACAAGCGAATCCCTGTTCCTGAACACGTAGACCCAGAACCGGAAAAAAGAGGCTTCTGGAGCCGCTTCTTTAAGCCATATGGCTGATCTGATTGTTCACCTGGGCTTATTAAAACCGTGGAGCATTGCTCAAGAAGTAAGCGTGGAACGTGAAAAATCATAAAAAAAGCCCGAACAGGGATGCTCGGGCTATCAACTAGGAACTACAGCGTTGAATTATAAGGATAATTATAAAGCATTTCGTATAAGGTGTATTATGTTAATTTTAGGGAAATTTAAGAATCTCTATGCAATGGTTTATTCAATATTCTTTGATTTCTTATCTTTTAGGTTAATCAGAAATAGCCAATAACATAAGCCAGGAAATAGAGCCATAAAGATAGTCCATGTATCTGTATACATCTTCCACCACTCTTTCGAAATTTCTCCTGTGTGACTCCATCCAAAAAGAATAAAAAATGGAGTAGCAATAATTATAGAGGCAATACAGATAGTTAATAAATTAAGACTGTTATAACGATTTAAAAGAATTGAGAATATGAAGCTGAAAGGTACAGTCAAAATACAATAAGCCAAGTAGACAAGACCGTGCCCTACAAGAACCACTAAAATCGAGTATAGGCTGTATTCCTGATTCATTACGATAAACAGGACTGCTGTGAAAAAAAGTAGTGGTAAAGGAGAAAGTAAGAGAGCTTTTACTATTTTTTCATTTGAGTATTTCACTAATTTAATTCTCTTATCTATTCAATAAATAATAATACTATAACGATTTTATTGGAGGTTTTTTGATTCTATTTAACATAATGGCTGTTATACGAAATTCAGCGTTTCAGGCTCCCCAAAACCAAGTTTATTTCTTGCATAAATGTATCCTGTAGGATACATTTTGTTTATGTACTCAATATATACCACTGAAGTCTTTGATGAATGGTTCACCAAGTTAAAAGACCAACAGGCAAAAAGACGCATACAAGTCCGAATTGATCGGGTTGAAGATGGAAACTTTGGAGATACTGAACCAGTTGGTGAAGGTGTCTCTGAATTACGTTTCTTCTTTGGACCAGGCTATAGGATTTACTACTGCAAACAAGGGCAAAGGGTTGTTATTCTTTTAGCAGGCGGAGATAAGTCTACGCAAAGTAAAGATATAAAACTTGCCCTGCAATTGGCACAAGATTTAGAGGAGGAGCTATAAATGGCTATTAAACTTCGCAAATGGGACAGTGCTGAGCATCTTAAAACAGAAGAAGATATGCAGGCTTACTTACAAGCATGTATCGAAGAATCTAATGGTGATGCCGCATTCATTGCTAAAGCTTTAGGTAACATTGCTAAAGCTAAAGGAATGGCTCAATTATCACGAGATACAGGTCTAGGCCGAGAAAGTCTTTACAAAGCACTTTCTGGTGATGTGAACCCTAGTTTTGATACGGTGATTAAAGTTGTAAAAGCACTAAATTTGCGCTTAGCAATTTAAAAAAATTATTAAAAAATGGAGCTTTAGGCTCCATTTTTTAATTTCGTATAACGTGTATTATGTTAATTTTAGAAAATCTAAAATAATTATTGATAATTTTTTTTTGAAAATTTAACATACCTTCCGATGGGTATTTTAGGTATGATTACTTATGAACAGTGTGTTACTCGCTTATGTATTACTTGGATTTTCAATAGTTTCCGAAGTGATTGGAAGTAGTTTTTTAGTTAAATCGGAAGGGTTTACAAAACTTTTTCCAAGCGTGATGGTCTTTATTTTTTTTAGCACGGCATTTTATTTATTATCACAAGTTATTAAAACAATCCCTTTAGGTATCGCATACGCTATATGGGCTGGTGTTGGGATTGTTCTAACTGCTGTAGTTAGCTACTTTGTTTTTAAACAGACACTAGATAATCCTGCTTTAATTGGAATTGGTTTTATCGTATCTGGCGTAATAATTATTAATTTATTTTCGCAATCAGCAGGTCATTAAGTGAAAGAAATTCGGCAACAAAAGAAGCAACCAGAGGTTATTCGAAAGCGCATCCTTGAACAGGCAACTATTCTTGTTTCTCAAAAGGGTATTTCTGGTGTTTCTATTCAAAATATTGCTACAGCAGTAGGTATAACAAAAGGGGGGGTATTTCACCATTTCCCGAATAAAAAAAATTTGATAGAAGAAATGTTCAATCAAATAATTCTTGATTTAGATCAAACAGTTGAATACTTGATTAAACGCGATCCAACAGAATATGGTAAATTCACACGAGCTTATATTCATAGTTCTTTTATCCATCAAATAGATGGGGTGGTTTCTGCTTGGTCAGCGTTATCAATGACTATGATCACAGAGCCTACCTTTAATAAAATTTGGATGGAATGGCTAAAAAATAGATTATCTCAACATGCAGAAACGGATAGTCATCCTGATTTAGAGTTACTTCGTTTAGCAGCAGATGGGTTGTGGCTACAAAGTATTACCGGAGTCATTGATGATGAGCAATGTTCAAAATTAGAAGACGATCTGCTTAATCGAACCTATTTAACATAAAATCTCTTATACGAAATTCATCAGGCTAACGCCACTATACAAAGCAACAGACCATACACTTTTTTAAATTACACCTCTTTTGATGATCTTTTGGCGTATCAATTTTGGCTATGCCAAAAGCTCCGGAGGACAAGATGCCACGTTGAGCTGAAAGCGAATAAGTGGGCGTAATGGTGGGCCAATCATGCTTGCATGTTGGTCAACATTACACATCTTGCCTACTTTACCCTTAAGTACTTTCTTAAAAATTCCTAAAAATCGACTATCCAAACAGGCCCAAAACCCTAAATTCCACGTATTCTTAGAAATTCTCAAATATTCCTAGAAATTCCTAAAAATTCTCAAAAATTCCTAAAAAATCTTAGATAATCCTACTTATTGAAAATCTATGATGAAGTAGAAACAAATCATAGCTGGACGTCACCAAGTTAAAAGATACGTTCTTCAATCAAAAGAAAAGATCCTGAAAATGCATGAACAGGCATATATGGCCCCCATACAAAAGGTAAAAACTTTACTAATCCCTATAAAACTTAGCTTCTAAATGCACTCATTTGCGATTTGAGCTCAAATTCACAGTGAAAGGTACAGAACGAGTGTCTACGAGTGAAATCGCTGAAATTCGCGCTTAGACTCTCTGAAAAACAGACTTTTAAATATTAGAATCTAAAAACTTTTTAATTACATATGAAAATTTGATCCTGGATCGAGCGAAGCGAGCAAAAAAGCTCTATGAGCGAAGCGAATCCATTTGTTCTTATTGTTTTGACTTTGCTCTTACTAATATTTAAATCATTTCCAGGATTGAGCCAAAAATTGCCCCAACGAATCGAGCGTAAGCGAGATTCAATAGAGTTTGAGCGAAGCGAAAACCAAGGGCAATTTTTCATTCCCTGTGCTTTTAATTATTTTAAAGTTTTTAAATGCTTTTAGAGATGCTGAAAGCCCTTTCTTGCAAGGCTTTCAAGGCTTATAAGACTACAATTTCTTTGTCATAAGACTACAATTTCTTTGTCATAAGACTACAATTTCTTTGTCATAAGACTACAATTTCTTTGCATTTGATTACATCGAATGCTAATGTAGTCTTAATAACACTTATAACCTATGCAGTCTTATGAAAAATGACTTAGTAGTAAAAGATAATGCCTTAATTAATGCCAGTTATAATCTCGAAGTAACCGAGCAACGGCTTATCCTTTTATCAATAATAAGAGCAAGAGAAACAGGCCAAGGGATCTCATCTGACAGTAAATTAGAGATTCATGCTTCTGATTATGCTTCTCGCTTTGATGTCACCAAAGAAGCAGCGTATAACGCTCTAAAAAATGCAGTTAATAATCTTTTTGAAAGAAAGTTCTCTTTTAAGGAAATTCATAAAGATACAAACAAAGAAATTGTAGTCAAATCCCGCTGGGTTAGCCGAATTGCATATATTGATGACCTTGCTACATTAGAAGTTACCTTTGCACCAGATGTTGTTCCTCTTATCACAAGATTGGAAAAGCACTTTACGAGCTATCAACTTAAACAGGTTGCCCAGTTAACTAGCAAATATGCTATTCGTTTATATGAGTTTCTAATTGCTTGGAGAAATGTAGGAAAAACCCCTGTAATTTCTTTATCTGACTTCAGAGAAAAATTAGGACTTGAGATTAATGAATATCAAAAAATGGTTAATTTTAAAAGTCGTGTTTTAGAACCAGCCATAAAGCAAATCAATGAGCTCACTGATATACATGTAAAATATGAACAGTACAAAACAGGAAGATCTATCTCAGCCTTATCATTCACTTTTAAGCATAAAAAAATTGATTCGATACCTTCAGAAAGAGATCCAAACACGGTAGATTTCTTTACCCAAATGACTGATGCACAACGTCACATGTTTGCAAATAAGCTTTCAGAGCTACCCGAAATGGGGCGGTATTCCCAGGGAACTGAAAGCTATCCGCAATTTGCTATTCGTATTGCTGAGATGCTGCAAAACCCTAACCGAATAAAAGAACTATACCCGTACCTAAAAAAAGTGGGATATATGCCATCAAGTAAAAAGGACGTAGTAAATGGCTAAGTTATCACTAAGTGAAGTATCCAATCGCTTTAACGTCAGTCGCTCTACGTTATATAGAGCCATAAAAGAAGGGCGTATATCTCGAAGCGCTGATGGTCTTTTTGATATTGCAGAAGTCATCCGATGCTTTGGAGAGCCAATCAAAAAGCATGAAAAAAAACAGGAAGTTGATCAATCTAAGGATGATGCAGATTTACGTCAGCTTGTTGATTTTATGAAAAAGGAGATTGAGTCATATAAAGATCGTGAGAAACGCTATTTAGACCAAATAGACCGCTTTCAATTGTTATTAGGGCATAAAAAGTCTGAAGAAAAAAAATCTCATGATGCACCAATGAAACAATCCAATGATGCACCATGCGACAATAGTAATGAAACAAATGAAGCTATTGATAATAATAAAGATATTGAAATCAATAAATCTCAAGAAACATTAGAAATACATCCTAATGAAACACCAAGACACATACCAAATACACATTATGAGACAAAGAAAAAACGTGGCTTATTTGGCCGGGTGCTGAATGCCGTATTTGATAATGACTAAGCCATAAGGGAGAAAGATCATGCCAAAATTGAAAGATATTGCCCTGGGAATTATTGTGGCCCCGCTGCTGATCCCAATCATGCTGATTGCGTCTTACCAGGATAAAAAGGCGCTAAAGAAAGACCTAAATAAACGCCAAAAAGAAAAAGACCAGGCATCCTGATTATTCAATTGAGCTAATCAAAAGTGTGGAACATTGATGAAATAATAGGCGTGGAACGTGAAAAGTCATAAAAAAAGCCCAATCGGGTGTGATTGGGCTATAAACTAGAAACTACAGCATTGATTTATAAGGAAAATTATAACACATTTCGTATAATCCGTATTATGTTAATTTTAGAAAATCTAAAATAATTATTGATAATTTTTTTTTGAAAATTTAACATACCTTCCGATGGGTATTTTAGGTATGATTACTTATGAACAGTGTGTTACTCGCTTATGTATTACTTGGATTTTCAATAGTTTCCGAAGTGATTGGAAGTAGTTTTTTAGTTAAATCGGAAGGGTTTACAAAACTTTTTCCAAGCGTGATGGTCTTTATTTTTTTTAGCACGGCATTTTATTTATTATCACAAGTTATTAA
>NZ_VPCT01000025.1:0-14256 GCF_013418055.1 Acinetobacter sp. YH12208 | reverse complement strand
GATATAGGGCTGTATCTGATGGAATACTACAATCGGATACGACCACATCAATTTAATAATGGTATCAGCCCTTTTGCAGTTGAACAAAAACTTAAAACTGTGTCCAATATTTGTTGACCACTACAGACATTGCTTCGTAAGGGAAGAGGGGGTTAAAACCAACCTGCATCCCCTTGCCGAATATATGCCTCATCTCCTATAGGGAGGAAGGGGCTTAAAGGCGCATTAATGCGCCTCATCCCAGTTTTTACCTTTACCGACTTCAACCAGCAACGGTACAGAAATCTGCAATACCGATTGCATGACTTCAGCCAGTTTCGGTGCCAGTTCATCGGCAATAGCTTCATCGACTTCAAACACCAGTTCATCGTGGACTTGCAACAGCATTTTGGCCTGATCTTTTGGCAACATCTTGTCGACTTCAATCATTGCTATTTTAATGATATCTGCAGCCGAACCCTGTAGCGGGGCATTAATTGCAGCACGTTCTGCCGCTTTACGCACCATCATATTACGAGCATCAATATCCGGTGTATATAAACGACGACCAGAAACGGTTTCGACAAAACCTTGATCGAGTGCCACCTGACGGGTGCGTTGCATATATTCATAAATCCCCGGATAACGATGGAAATACTGTTTAATGTATTCTTGTGACTCTTGACGAGTAAAGCCCAACTGACGGGTTAGACCGAATTCAGACATGCCATAGAGCAGACCAAAATTCACGGCTTTGGCTTGGCGACGTTGATCATTTGTCACCTCTTCAAAAGCGATGCCCAAAACTTCTGCTGCAGTACGACGATGCACGTCCTGACCGTGATTAAAGGCATGTACCAAGGCTTCGTCTTGGGAAAAATGCGCCATGAGGCGTAATTCAATTTGTGAATAATCGGCAGCGAGCAGCACACGACCTTTCGGTGCTACAAAAGCTTTACGAATTTGACGGCCAATTTTCTCGCGAATGGGAATATTTTGTAAATTTGGATCTGTTGAAGATAGACGACCCGTTGCAGTCAGCGCTTGATGATAACTGGTGTGTACGCGGCCACTGTCATTATTGGCCTGTTTGCATAAACCATCGGTATAGGTGCTTTTCAGTTTAGACAGGCCACGATATTCCAAAATCAATGCGGCAATCGGATGATCCAGTTTTTCTAAAATACTTTCACTGGTGCTGTATTGGCCAGTCGAGGTTTTTTTGCCGCCTTTGAGGCCCAGCTTATCAAACAAAATTTCACCGACTTGTTTTGGTGAGCTGACATTAAAACTTTGATCTGCTAATTCAATAATCTGGTTTTCCAGATTCTGAATGGTTTGTGCAAATTCTTCACTGAGCTGGTCAAGGAAATGCACGTCTAACTGAATGCCATTTTCTTCCATTTTCGTTAATACACGTGCCACCGGCATTTCAATGCGATGCAAAAGCTGACTTAATTCAGGATGGACTTTGAGTTTTTCATCCAAAACTTCATAAAGACGATAAGTGACATGAGCATCTTCAGCAGCATAATGTGCAGCGGTTTCCAGCGGAATCTGGTTAAAGGTTTTCTGTTTGGCTCCTTTACCGGCAACTTGTTCATAGGTCGTGGTCAGATGGCTCAAATACAGACGCGCCACATCATCCATACCATGACGGGTTGCCACAGAATTCAGCACATACGATGCCAGCATGGTATCAAAATACCAGCCTGCCAAATGAATACCATGGTTTTCCAGTACATGCGCATCATATTTCAGATGATGACCAATTTTCTGTACACTGTCATCTTCCAGAATCGGCTTGATCTGTGCCAAGATGACTTCACGATTGAGCTGTTCCGGTGCGCCTTCATAATCATGGGCCAAAGGAACATAGTAAGCATCGTTGGCATCAAAGGCGACCGAGAAGCCGACAATCTGCGCGATACGATAATCCAGACTGGTGGTTTCAGTATCAAAGGCAAAACGTTTTTCGCTACTTAAGCGCGCAAACAGCTTGTCCCAGTCCTGCTGGTTTAACACACTATGATAGGTTGCTTGACCTAGCTGATCATCGCCACTGGTCACAGAAGCATGATCTTCTGTGGTGTCTGGCAGAGTTGCCGGTTTGGCGGTAATGGATCTTGCCGCCTGTTTATAATTTGAATGATTCGGGTTGTTTGGGTGATCTAAGGATTGTAGCTGATTACGAAATTCCAGCTCGGTGTACAAATGACGTAAGGTCTCGACATTCGGCTCACCCAGTTTTAAATCGTCATAACCAAAGTTAAGATCCAGATCGATCACAATACTGGCCAGTTGATGGTCCAGTGCAATGCCATCGACATGTTCTTTAATATTTTGACCAACTTTGCCTTTGATCTTGTCGACATTTTCTAAAATGCCGCCAATCGAACCATATTCGGTTAGCAGTTTTGCCGCGGTTTTGGCACCGACACCCGGCACGCCCATGATGCCATCAGAAGCATCGCCCATCAGGGTCAGGTAATCAATAATCTGATTTGGCCATACGCCAAACTTTTCAAACACGCCATCGACATCCAGCGGCTTTTCTTTAAAGCTGTCTTCCAGGGTCACTTTGTCTGTGACCAATTGCGCCATATCTTTATCACCAGTCGAAATCAGCACCTGATGTCCCAGGGCTTCGGCACGTTTGGCCAATGTCCCGATAATGTCATCGGCTTCGGCACCCGGTAAGGTATGCAGGGGAATACCCAGCGCACGAATCAAGGCATGCAAATAAGGAATCTGTTCGGATAATTCCGTCGGCATGCTCGGGCGGTCACCTTTATAAATCGGTGAAAGCTCATGCCGGAACGTCGGTTCTGGCGTATCGAAAATCACCGCCATATGGGTCGGTTGGATCCGACGCATCAGTTTTTGAATAGCAGAAATCGCACCACGAATTGCATTGGTATGTAAACCGGTTGACGTGGTTAATGGTGGCAGTGCGTGAAAGGCACGAAATAAAAAGTAAGAGCCATCGACCAAGACAAATGGTGGCATGTAATCAATTCCTTATTCAAAATACAGCGCTATTGTACGTGATTTTTACTGCGCTCGCTGAGGCGAGTCTGAGTTTACAGCTTAGCGAATATCGGCTGAAGATGAAATAAGCAGCACAAGCTGTTGTATGATGGAATGATTCAGGAAAGAGAAATATAAGAATGGCTGCAGGACGCAATGAGTTACGCATGATCTGGCTGATTACTCTGCTAATTGTTGGGATCAGTGCCTGGTATCTGGATTATCAGATTGTGACTTATTTGTGTGGCGTGGGTTTTCTCTTCAGTGTGATGCAATATGTCAGCGCAGTAGAAGCCCCGCTACAGCAACTGGCTGCACAGCAGCAGAGGTCTCTGGAACGCAATTCAAAAGTTCCTTTATATGTCTCTTCAATTATTGCCATTGTCGGTGGGCTGGCCGAGCTTGACTGGTTGATGGGCATCGGGATTACCGCTTGGGTGTTCTTTTTACTCCGATGGCTGCAACGTCTGGAAGGACGCTTGATACAGTTACAGTCGCAATCTTATTCTGCCGATCCACCACCCTCGACACCACCGAACTGGTCTGATGCTGCACCTGTGACTGCTCAACCGGCTCTAAATTCTCAGTCCACGCCTAATCTCATCGATCAAGTGCAGCGCTGGATCTTTCAGGGCAATCCGGTCTTAAAAGTCGCCATTAGTATTTTAGTGATCGGGATTATTTTGTTGCTGCGTTTTGCCACCGAGCACTGGCAGCTGAGTCTGGCTGCTAAATTAGGTCTGGTTGCGCTTGCCAGTTTGTTTGTAACAGGACTGGGCTATCGGCTGATTCCTAAAAACCGCAGTTTTGCTCTGGCGCTGGAAGGATTAGGTTTAGGGAGTTTGTTTCTGACATTATTCTTTGCCTATTACAATCTGGTGATTCCAACACTACCGCTGGCAGCATGTGTATTTATCATCATTTTGGCAATGACGCTGTATTTAAGTCTGAAACAGGAAAGTATCGAACTGGCCATAATGGCTTTGCTGATTGCTTATCTGGCGCCGTTTACCTTGCCAATCCGAGATGCTTCCGCTGTTGAGCTGATCAGTTATTACTTGCTGATTAATGTCGGGGTGGCAGTGCTGAGCAGCTTCCGCCCCTGGAAAATTCTCAATCAGATTGCCTTTTTAATTACGGCGATTGTCGGTGGAATGTATAGCCTGATTCATGGTGATACTCATGAGCGTTATGCCATGACTGTGCTGATTCTGGCGCATAGTGCGCTGTTTATCTGGCTGGGTTTTCGTTTTAGCCAGTTGCTGGCACGACAGGATTTGTCCCGTTTTCAGCTAAAACCGGTACTCGACTTGGCCTTGATTTTTGCCGCACCGATTACTGCTTATATTTTTCTGTATTTGATTCACTTTAATCAGCCCGATCAAAAACTCTGGCAAGCCGGTCTAAGTCTGTTGTTCGCAGGGGTCTTTGCCACTTGTTGGACTTTATTGCGCCAAAAACAAACGATTCAGCTTATTTCACAAAGTTATCTGAGTCTGATGCTGATTTTTCTGGCACTGGTGCCACCGATCTTATTGACCGAACAATGGAGTGTGGTTGGTTGGGCTGTGGAAGGGGTGCTAATTTATCTGTGGGCCTTAGAGAAAAATGTCCGGGTGGCGCATTATTTAAGTATGGGCTTATTGTTGATGGCCGGATTTAGCAGCCTGTATTATCTGGTCGAAATCAATCCCACACCGCGGATGATTTTCTGGATTTTGAGTCTGTGTTATGTGGCAGTAGTGGCGATCAGTCAGCTCAAAGAAAAATACCAGCAGCAACTGGATAGTCTGAGTATCAGTTTTTTAAGTAGTTTAAGTGTTGCAGTCAGTTTAATGCTCTTTGCTTTGCTGGAAGATGAATTTTCGAGTCAGCATGCCTATGTGTTGAGTTTATTCATCATCACACTGGGCTATGTGCTGTTGAATGAAATGATTCTGCGCAAAAATCAGCAATGGTCCTGGTTGCTACCGAAGTGGAGTGGTATCTCACCCTTGCTGGTCATTGCAGTGATTCTGACACTGGATCGTAGTCAAAATGCGGTGATTGTCTGGGATAGCGGTCTGGAGCGCGGGGTTTTTGCCCTTTCAGCTATATTACTGGCCATGCTGTGGCTCAGACCGCTGGCTGGTTTGCAGCTATCCAAAGAATGGATGAGTTTGGGCGTTTTTAGCAGTTTGGCTTTGGCCAGTCTGTGTCTGATCCCGAGCATGCCTTATTTCAGTATGGTGATCCTGCCTTTATTGTTTTGCCTGTGGTGCTATCGACAGGACCTGCAATCAGGCTGGCAGCAGCTTTGGCAAACCAAGTGTTGTTTATTGCTGATGGCCACTTGGCTGGTATGTTCACAGTTATTTAGTCAGCAAGCATTCCAGTATTACTGGTTGCCGATTCTGAATCCTTTTGACCTGATCAGTGTCGCCATGTTTGCCAGTTTTATCTGGATGCTGTTGCAACAGATTAAGGTTGGCCGTGATAAAGGCATGATCGCAGTCTTGATGGTGCTGAGCCTGTTATGGCTTTCCAGTTATATGGTTTTAAGAGCTTTACATGTGTATTTACACACGCCGTTTAATGATCTGGAGCTATGGAGTAATGCGACGGTGCAACTCAGCTTGACTGTACTTTGGGTATTGCTGGCCTGGATCACCATGTGGACGGCAACCTTAAAAAACCTGAAGCCGATGTGGATTTTAGGCGGCAGTATTCTGGTGGTTGTGACCTTAAAATTGGTACTCTTTGACCTGTCGCATATTGGCACCCTGACGCGAGTCATTTCCTTCTTGCTGGCAGGTGGGGTGATGCTGCTGATTGCCTATATTGCGCCGATGCCAGAGAAAACTGATTGAATCCTCTCCCTAAGCCTCTCCTTTAAAAAGGAGAGGGAATCGAAGGGTTATTTCAGATCAGGCTCTCTTTTGAGTGCCTTGTCATTGGCATATTGGTCAATATCAACATTCTCTAAGGGGCGAGATAATGGATGGTCGACAAAGCCCATTTTCGGCACTGGAATTTCAATCTGATTATCGACAAAGCCATTACGAATCCGTTCCTGCATTTCATCACGTACTTTCAGATAATTTTCCTGCTGGCACCAGATCGCAAACAGCAACTCGATGGATGATTCACGAAAGGCGGTAACGGTGACTGCAGGTTTCGGGTCAGCTAGAACCAGTGGATATTTATTGGCGACATCCAGCAGCACTTCTCGTACTTTAATAATATCTTCGTGGAAATTGATCGCCAGCGTAATCGGAATACGCCGTATCGGAAATTTTGACAGGTTCTGTACCGGTGCCCGAATCAGCTGTTCATTCGGCAAACGTACATAGATATTATCCTGCGTGAGGAGTTTGACTGAAAGCAGGTCAATCGAAATCACTTCACCTTCAATGGTATGCCCACGAATCAAGGTGATTTGAATAGTATCGCCGACTTCGAAAGAACCCTCACCAATCAGGAACAGACCGCTGATCAGGTTGGATGCCGAGGTTTGTGACGCAAAACCCAAGGCTACGGTGAGAATCCCGGCAGCCCCGAGGAAGACACTCAGTTTAAAACCGGCTTCTTTCAGGCTGGCCATTACAAACAGCAGGAAAATAAAATAGAAAATCCCGCGGCGCCAGACCAGCTTCTGATGGGCATTAAAACGTACACCAATGGTCCGAATAAAGGTATTGGAAATAAAGCGCGCAATCAGGAAACCAATAAAACATAACACCACCGCGACCAAAATTTCGGTTAAACGGTCGGTATTGATATTGGTAAATACTCCCTTCAGGCTGTTGGTGACTTCGGTCGGAATATTTGAACTTGGCATCAGACGCCCTTAGAAAAATGAATCAAACATATTAAATAAAGCGCCCGCCGGATCACGCGGTGGATGCAGATAGGCGACTTCACCGGCATTTGGCGGGGTACGGTTCTCCACCCGAATACGCGGTGGGCGGTCCGAACCTTCATGCAAGACCCGGATTTGCGAGGTCCATAAGCGCCCGGTACTTTCACTGTAAAATAACGGCAGGGCAGGCACCGGGACATTCATCCGGTCAAAGCGCAATTGCTGGTTACTGGTATTGTGAAATTCAATCGGTGTAACCGCACGAAAAGCGCGTGGATGCAATTGTTTCAGTTCAGTTCTGCCATCGACTGCAGTGGCATAGCAGATTTCACCTGAGCGATGATTCGGCCCAAACCAGGTGTCTTTTGGCAAGATCACCGGGAGATCAAAAATTGGTTCGCGCTGCCCCTCGACAAAACCAGCAATCCATAAGGGCGTGCTGATATAAAGCGTACCACGTTGTCCGGCAGGAATATAAATCGGATCAACCGGCTTGATCACCACCGAACGGTTTGCCAAACGTGGCATCAACTGTAATTTATTTTGGGTAGATTTGAACATATAACGTTCAATGTGCACCGGCGCTGGAAAGGCAAAGTTCGGATCATCAATCTGATGCCATTGCTGCTCATAATCATATTGCACCACAGGACGATAGTATTCCAGTCGCCATTCCTGAATGCCTCGAGTCAGACGAAACAGCAAGGAACCAAACTGCCAGGCTTTGGATTGATTTATTTCAAAAATCTGTTCTCCCCACCAGCGCATTTTCGCTGTATTCGGGATTAATTCATCTTTATCTTGCGGCAATGTTGGCACCCTTTCTTGCTAAATCTTTGAAAACATACTTCACGCTGTCATATGCTTAGAGTACACTCAATTTAAATTTTTTCATCATTATTATAATTCACGATGCAAGTACTTAAACAATTACAAATCCCATATAGCTTCGCCAAGCGCCATGGTGTGCTGTTGCGTTATGAGGGAGATCAGGCCTTTATTCTGCGTCGTGACAATACCTCGATGCTTGCATTGCAGGAAGCGCGCCGTCTGCTCGGTTATCCGGCTCATTTTCAGCTGTGCAGCGAACAGGAATTTAACCAGTTACTCAGCTCCAGTTTTGCCGGAGATAGCGGCGAATCACAACAGGTGGCTGCGGGTCTGGAAGATCATCCGGATTTACTCAGTCTGGCCGATTCCGTACCTGAAGCTGAAGATCTGATGGATCAGGAAGATGATGCGCCGATTGTACGACTGATCAATGCATTATTGTCTGAAGCGATTCGGGTCGGGGCTTCCGATATTCATATTGAATCTTTTGAGAAAAAACTGTCGGTACGTTTACGGGTCGATGGCCAGCTCCGTGAAATTGTCCAGCCGCGCCGTGAACTTGCGCCGCTTTTGGTCTCGCGGATTAAAGTCATGGCCAAACTGGATATTGCGGAAAAGCGCATTCCACAAGATGGTCGTATTTCCTTGCGTCTGGCCGGACGTGAAGTCGATGTCCGTGTATCTACTTTGCCATCCTCTCATGGTGAGCGTGTGGTGATGCGTCTGCTGGACAAGCAGGCCGGTCGTTTAAATATGACCCATTTGGGCTTGATGAATAATGACTATGATCGACTGAAAACTCTGGTGCATCGTCCACACGGCATTATTTTAGTCACTGGCCCCACCGGTTCGGGTAAAACCACCACCTTATATGCCGCACTTTCTGACCTGAATGATGGTTCCAAAAACATCCTCACCGCTGAAGATCCGATTGAATATCAACTGGAAGGTATTGGTCAGACCCAGGTGAATACCAAAGTGGATATGACCTTTGCACGTGCCTTAAAAGCCATGCTGCGCCAAGATCCTGATGTGGTGATGGTGGGTGAAATTCGTGATCTGGAGACCGCAGAAATTGCGGTGCAGGCCTCCTTGACGGGGCATCTGGTGTTGTCGACCCTGCATACCAATACCGCGATTGGTGCTGTCACGCGTTTGAAGGATATGGGCATTGAGCCGTTCCTGCTTTCAAGTTCCCTGATTGGGGTAATTGCCCAGCGTCTGGTCAGAACGTTATGTCCGCATTGCGCGACCTGGTATGAAGCAGATGCTTTTGAAAAGAAACTGTTTGAAAATATTGAACATCCACAGGATTTAAGACTGCCGCAACCACAGGGTTGTGAACGCTGTGGCAATACTGGTTTTAGTGGGCGTACTGCGATTTATGAAATTGTGCCCGTCGATGATCATATGCGCCGTCTGGTTCATGGCAATGCGGCCGAATACGAAATAGAAAGTTATGCACGGCAGCAATCCGGTTCGATTCGGGATGATGGTCTGCGCAAAGTTTTGGCAGGGAAAACTACCATTGAAGAAGTATTACGGGTCACCAATGAAGCAGCAGAATAATTTTTTAATCTGCTGCTTTTAATGACTTATCCTCAGGATATCTGGATATTTACCAGAGGCTGACGATTTTTTTCATCAGTTGGGCCCGAAAAGGTGCAGTCGGATTGCCCGGATTCCGCTGAGTTTCATTTTCATAGAAGGTCTGCCAGGCCTGCGCCATTTCTAAAGTAACCCCATCCTGTTTCATTTTTTCAACATCGGCTGTGGTGACACGCTGGAAACGGACTTCGGCATCTTTGGGGCCAGCACCCCAACCAATGATACCTTTACCAAATTCAGGCAGAATCATATTGTTGGGTGTTGCAGGAATGGGCAGACGTTCAATCCCGGCATTAACTACAGATTTTACTTGGGGGCGAACTTTTTCTGAAATTTGCAGCTCTGCAAAAGAGGCAGTCGCAATGCTGAACAGGAGAGAACTAGAAATAAATAATTTAAACATAAGGTGATTTAAAATAAATTATTGCAAATAAGAATCATTATATATAGGTATTAAGATTTTTGCTTTTGTTTTGAAAAGAGAATTGGCCTTTAAGGGAAGATGCAGCGATTAAAATTGTATAATAGAGCTCTAGCTATCCTGAAGCATTTTTTCAGGATAGCGGTTGAATAAAAAAATTAAGTAATGACGTTTAAGTTCACATCAATATTATTGCGGGTTGCATTTGAATACGGACAGACAATATGCGCGGCATCTACCAGTTTTTGCGCTTCTTGCTGATCCATACCCTCAAGATGGATATTTAAAGTCACCTCAATACCAAACCCGGTCGGAATTGGACCAATTCCTACATCACCCTCGATATAAGCATCTTTACTCATATTCAGTTTGTCACGATTGGCAACAAATTTCATCGCACCCAAGAAACATGCCGAATAACCTGCGGCAAAGAGCTGTTCAGGGTTGGTTCCACCACCAGGTCCCCCCATTTCTTTGGGCACGGCCAATTGTACATCTAAAATCTGATCGTCAGAGGTGGCGCGGCCATCACGACCACCTGTGGCTTTGGCATGTGCGGTATAGACGGCTTTTTCTAATGACATGAGCTTAATCCCTATTTATTTTTCATGGAGCTTCTATGCTCGGCGATTTTGCCTGAAGAATAAGCAGGGATTTTGTTAATTTATGCAAGTATCCGGGCAGGTTTCTTAAGAAAGTTGTAGCAGTTTACGATGTTGCATTAAAGGCATGGATTCACGGATTTTTTGCTGTTCACTTAAATCAAAGTCCACCGTAATCAAATGTGCGCCATCAGCATGGATCATATTCAACAGTTGGCCGCGGCTATTGGTGGCAGCTGCATGCCCCCAAGTCTGACGTTTTTCACCATGCCAGCCTTGTTGAGCAGCGCCAAGTACCGAACACTGGCTATCCATGGCACGGGTTTGCAGCAATAACTGCCAGTGCATTTCACCGGTGGTATAGGTAAATGCAGAAGGCGCAGTCAGGAGATTTGCACCCTTAGCACGTAAGCTTAAAGCCAGTTCTGGAAAGCGCAGGTCATAACAGACCATCAAGCCGATATTGCCAAAAGGAGTCTTGGCAACGACCACATCTGTGCCGGGTTCAAAGAATTTAGACTCCTGATAACCACCGACAGCATCGCCGACTTGTACATCAAATAAGTGAATTTTGTCATAACGCGCTTCGGTTCGTTCAGGACTGATACACAGACTGACAGTACGCACCCGGCCATCTTGAATGATTGAACCATCCGGACGATAAGGGCAGGGCAAAGTCCCGGCCACAATCCAGGTTTGATATTGATGGGCAAGTTGTTCCAGACGTTGTTGAATGACTTCAAATTGTGCAGCAGTTTCGCGTTGTTTGCCTGCTGCGAAACAGACGAAATTTTCCGGGAAAACAATTAACTCAGCACCATTGGCCTTACTTTGTTGAATTAAAGACTCAATCTCCACAAAATTGGCGTCAATTTCATTTTGAGAATTCATTTGTGCAACAGAAAGTAAAGTCATGCGGTCCTCTTATATAGTCGTTATACCTTTTGCTCGGAGATTTTATCTAAATTGTCTTGCTCTTTCTGTAACTGTTTGACTAAAGGTTCAAACATATTCTGGTTGCTTTGATTTAGCTTCATCAAGGTTTTATGCGCATCCAGAACGGTATTTAGCATATTTTGATGCGTGACATGTTCTTCCATCAGCGCACGGGTGCAGACATTCGGATCGCCACAATAATTCAGAATCACAAACACCTGGCTCAGTCCCATACTGTTGGCCAAAGTAGTAATGTCGGAATTGGTGGAAAGCATAACAGCCTGAATATTATGTACTTGCTTGAGTTTCAGTCCTAACTTGGCCAAAACACCCAGTACGGTACTGTCAATAAAACTGGTTTCGGTGAGATCAACGATAGCGCCAACTACGTTGTCCTGCTGTTCAATTTTGTTCAGTAATTTGTCTAGACTAATACAAGATTGGGCACGCACTTCGCCGATAAGCTTAAAAATATGCGTTCCATTCAGACTTGCATATTCAACATGACCTGTTGACATATAAATGCCATTTGCAGAGAAGGATATTAAATTATCCCATAGGGTGTATTGATACTCAAGTAGCTGAAAGTGGTAATCAAATTAAGTGCTTATAAAGTCTGTAAATATACTGCTAATTTACGCGGATAAAGCTTAAAAAGGCGATATCGTCGGCCACATGTTCTGGAGCCTGAAATGACTCATTCTGCAAGTGATGTAATAATTGCGAAAATTGCTCATTTAATCCACCATCAAAGGGTTCCAGTGCACCATCTGAACAGATGATAAAACGGGCATTAGGGCTTAATACCCATTCGTTTTCTTCAACCTCAAGCTCTTCGGTCAGGCCTAAAGGGAAGCTGCTGGTAGAGAAAATCTTAGGTTCTTGATTGGGTTCAAATATAATCGGTGGGGGATAATGTCCGGCACTGGACCATTTTAATACATGGGTTTCCAGATTTAAAATCCCGGCAATCATGGTGATGTGCTTTTCAATATTTTCCTGCATTAGCATGCCGTTAAGCTTTTTAATCAGCTCGCGCGGCGTTTTGGAGCGACCGTGAAAAGCAGCCATCCAGGACGTGAGTAAACTACTGGTGACGCCATGTCCAGATACATCGGCCAAATAGAAAATCACTTCTTTGTCGCTAATTTTCCAGTAATCATACCAATCTCCTGAAAGATAGGCTGAAGGCTGAAAATAAGTTTCGACCTCATAATTGGTCAGTTTAATCGGGTTGGGTAACAATCTTTTTTGTAGTTCTGCCGCAGAAGGCAGATCACGGCTATCCTGGTTACGTTTATATTGCGCATCAATTTTTTGCAGCGCCAGGTCAGGATTTTCAGGAAGTTTATTCCAGATCCAGCCTGCCAGCGCCCCTTGCTCCCAAGCCTGAGCCAACGCTGTGCCTTCATGCTCTAAGGCCAGCACAATGGTAGGCAGATTCCACTTATATTTCAGATAGTCATGTACATCTGCAATTGCGATAATCGTAGAATCATACAGCTCATGATCATCCAGATAGATCATCTGAATATGCGGAAGCGTATCAAGTACCTGATCTAAATAGGGAATATCACGAGTCGGTTGAATGAAATACATAAAAAAGTGATTCGATCTCAGGGTTGGTTATACGATGTACTATAACAAGCAAGGTATTGCTAGCGAACAGATTTCACTAGCAATCATACATCAAGCATGAACTTAAAGATCTTCTTCTGAAGATTCAATATTGTTCTCATCAAAAGGTACATCTTCAGAACTATCTTCTTCGAAGTCATCTTCTAGAAATAGGGTATCTTGTTCTGTACCTTTCTTTTCAGCAATCGCGTAGTTGGTGCGTTGCAAGTAAATATCCCGAATCTGGGCATAACGATCACCGGTCAGCACCCCTTCAACATCCAGTATTTCCGAGCGGTTATCAATGGCACGCCAGAACTGGTCGGTCCAGTAAAGCCCATCTTCATCTTCGAGAAGATATTTTTGTGGGCGGGTTTGACTATCTACAGCAGTACCAATCACCCCACGCACTGAACTTGGGCCTAAAAATGGCAACATAATATAAGGACCAGACGCAACACCATAATAACCCAAAGTAGTTCCAAATCTCTCGTCTTCATGACTTAAACCAAGGCGACGTGCCGGATCAGCCAAACCTAAGGTCGTTAAAGTATTAATGGTAAAACGTCCCAAGGATTTTGCTGCGCGGGTCGGACGACCCTGAATCAGCTGATTGACTACATTCCAGGGTTCACCCAGGTTATTACGGAAATTGGTGTAGCTACCGCGGACATCCTGTGGAACTTTCTCAACATACTGAACAGCTATAGGACGTACCACAGTACGGTCAATCGCATCATTAAACTGATAAATCTTTCTATTTAACGGTTGGAAAGGATCTTTGACTTCTTCAGCCTGTGCTGCACTGGCATCGACTTTTAGCTGTGTCTGTAATTGTTGTGCCTTGGCCGATATTTTGGTTCTGAGTGGCGTTTTCAAAGATTCATTTTCCACATCCGTGTTGACCTCTGCGAAAACATGTACGCTTGATACTAGAGAAAATAAGCATATAGATAAGTAAATAGAACGATGCATAAGGAAACCCGAGGCCTTGTCTGAGTAAGGAGCACTACTTATTAGTATAAAAATAATAAACGTTATATTCACGAATAGACATCATTTAAGCAAATTTGTATAAAAAATGAATGAAAATACACAAAAAGAGTAAAAAATGTACATGCAAAATAATTTTCTTGAAAAAGGTGTTGCAAGCGCCCTGAAATGCTGTAGAATGCACATCCATCGGCAGTAATGAAGATTAAAACTTCTGATAAAACAGTAACTTAGCACGAGGTGTTAAGATTGGGTTTTGTTGGTTAAGTTCAAATTAATTTGAATTACGGATTGACACTTTAGAAATTCAGTGTAATATAGCCGACCTAGCTTGCTGGTGACGAATCAGCAAGAAGATCATTAAGAGCTTATGAAGAACAACTTGTGTGGATTTTTAC
>NZ_VPCT01000024.1:0-15050 GCF_013418055.1 Acinetobacter sp. YH12208 | reverse complement strand
AGTAACGCTCATTAATCCAATACCATCATCCTGGGAAACCATCCCTAACATAAGCGCACTTGAATATGCATTCAAGGTGCTATATGTATAGTAATGTTTTCCTCGAAGAGCGCACTTATGCAAACTTTGTTTGCAAGTACGATTGGGGTCTCCCCAATACCCCGACAACCGTATTCACGGTTGTATTTCACTACGTGAAAATTTAAAAGCGAAAAATAGACATGGCGATTTACCACTTTTCAGTCAAAACCGTAGCACGATCAGCAGGGCGTTCCGCCACTGCTGCGATTGCCTATCGGGCAGGTGAAAAGATCTATTGTGAACGTGAAGGCCGAGAACATGACTACAGCCGAAAAACTGGTGTGGAATACAAAGAAATTTATTTACCCGAAAGCGCACCACAGCATTTAAAAAATCGAGAAAAACTCTGGAACGAAGTTGAACAACGGGAAACCCGAAAAAACTCGACTGTGGCCCGGGAATTTGAAATTGCCTTTCCAAGTGAACTGAACCAGGAACAACGTCTGGCCATGCTTGAAGAATTATGTGCCAGCATCGTGGAAAGGCATCAGGTAGCAGTCGATGCCTGTATTCATGCACCGCATACCGGATCCGGCAGTGATGAGCGCAATTATCACGCCCATATCCTAATGAGCACACGTAAACTTACGCCAGAAGGTTTTACAGAGAAAACCCGGGAACTCGATCAGAAACACAGTGGAGAAATCGATCACTGGCGTGAACACTTTGCCGATATCTGCAATGTGCACCTGGATCTGGCCGGATCCACAGCCCGGGTCGACCACCGCAGCTACAAAGACCAGGAGAATGGCCTGGAAGCCACCCTGCACGAAGGACCGAAAGTCACCGAACTACGTAGAAGAGGCATCGAAACCGAAATCAGCCGAAGCAATGATGAAATCAAACAGAGAAATCAGGCTCAGTTGCAATACGACAAAAATATGGGCGTTCTAATTGCTGAAAATGAGATCAAACTCAATACACTGAAAACAGAACAGCAGATCCAAATCAAAAATAGCGCTAAAACGCCACCAATTGACGAAAAAGCCCTGTTTGAGGAAAAACAGAGGGAAACCCTTGGCAAAGTGCTAAAACGCGAAATCAGCGCAAAAGACGCGAATTTAGACCTGGATTTTATGCAGCGCAATCTCAAACAAGCCGAAATAAACCTGACCAAGCACCACAAACATCAAAACGAGTTCAATCAGCAGCTTGCCCAGGAGATCGTGAAAAGTGGACTCAAGCAAAGTCATGACAAATTGCAAAGCCTGGTCGATCAACACAACGAATTAACCCAGAACAAACCCTTACTGTTTGGAAAAAAAGCCTGGGAAGCCCAACGTGATGAGATCTACCAGGAACATAAAAAGCTGAAAGGTCAGCATGAACACCAGAAAAAACATGGTGTGAAGGATTTATTGGAGAATGAAAAGTTCAAAGAACATGCCTGGAAGCAGTACCAACAACAACATCCGGCCAAAGCCAAGCAATACCAGACTCTATACCCATCCTATCAAGTCATTAAAAAATGTGTGGATGAGATCAAAGCAGAACAACAAATGAAACTTAGACAAGAACAACAGCTCAAAGCAAAGCAACATGCGCCAAAAATGAAATCTCGTGGCATGAGTCGATAAACAGAGCGAGTGTCTACGAGCGAACTGAAAAAATTTGCTTATCCCTTTCCCTGATTACAAGCTCCCTATCCATCAATCACCTGCTTTACAGAGCATCCCGAATGGGTGCGAACTTTCCAAATTTGATTCCTAAACCGAGCGTAGCGAGAAAAAAAAGCTTATGAGCGAAGCGAATTCCGAGTTGCTTTTGCTTTTTCTAAAAGTCACGAAAACGTGAACCAAAAATTGCCCCGACGAATCGAGCGAAAGCGAGATTCAATAGAGTTTGAGCGAAGCGAAAACCAAGGGCAATTTTTCATGAAATATGCTTTTAATTATTTTTAAGCTTTTAAATGCTTTTAGATAGCCTGTAAACCTGAATTTATAAGGCTTTGAGAGATTATAAAACGAGGTTTACCTTGCATTAAAACGAGGTTTACCTTGCATTAAAACGAGGTTTACCTTGCATTAAAACGAGGTTTACCTTGCATTAAGCGAGTTGATAATATAACCTCGTCTTATTGACTTAAAAATATAAATTTTTCATATGAAAACCGAACTAATTGTCAAAGATAACGCTTTAATTAATGCTAGTTATAACCTTGATCTAGTAGAACAACGATTAATTCTTTTAGCTATCGTTGAAGCCAGGGAATCAGGTAAAGGGATAAATGCTAATGATCCATTAACAGTTCATGCTGAAAGTTATATCAATCAATTTGGTGTACATCGAAATACTGCTTATCAAGCCTTAAAAGATGCTTGCGATGACCTATTTGCAAGACAATTCAGTTATCAAAGTCTTAGTGAAAAAGGTAATGTCATTAATCACAAGTCAAGATGGGTAAGCGAGGTTGCTTATATTGATAATGAGGCTGTCGTTAGACTTATTTTTGCTCCAGCTATTGTGCCTTTAATAACTCGATTAGAAGAACAATTTACAAAGTATGAGATACAGCAAATAAGCAATTTAACGAGTGCTTATGCTGTTCGCTTATATGAAATATTGATTGCGTGGCGTAGTACCGGAAAAACGCCTCTTATAACTATCTACGATTTCAGACAAAAAATAGGTGTACTCGAGACTGAATACAAAAGGATGTACGATTTTAAGAAATATGTTTTAGACATTGCATTAAAGCAAGTAAATGAACATACCGATATTAATGTCAAAGTTGAACAACATAAAACCGGCAGATCCATTACGGGCTTTTCATTTAGCTTCAAACAGAAAAAGTCAGCAACAAATACAGCCAATGACATTAGTCAGGACAAAGAGCTAAAAATCAATTTGACTGATGCACAACGATATTTATTTGCTAGTAAATTATCAGAACTTCCTGAGATGGCTAAACTTTCACAAGGTAATGAAAGCTATGAACAGTTTGCTGCTCGGATTGTAACCATGCTGCAAGAGCCAAATAAATTAAAAGAATTTATGCCATTACTTCGAAAAGTCGGCTTTCAATGAATGATGTCAATTGACATAGTAAAGTTAACAATCAACTATTAACACTATTTGAAAACTGGTTTACATAATGAAAAAACTGTCAGTTTCAGAACTAGCGAAATTATATGGATATTCAAGACAAGCTGTATATGCCCATATAAAGAAAGGAAATTTATCAAAAGGATCGGATGGATTAATTGACTTTTCAGAAGCCTTGAGAGTTTTTGGGGAACCACAAAAAAGCAATTCTAGTGTCAACCAAAGTCAATCAACTAGTAGGCATAACTTAACAGAAGTTGACTTGCTAAAACGTCAAGTTGACATGCTGGAAAAACAATTAAATCAGGCAATACAGAGAGAAAATCAATCATTAGAACGTGAATCGTTTTATCAAGAACAGATTGAGGCCATGCAGCGCTTACTGGAAGCTCCAAAAGCCAATATGACTACGTTTACCGATCATGAATCTGAACAGGATATAGCAACAGATTCTTGGCCACAGACTGAATCGAACTATGACGGATTGACTACTCCAGAGAACAAACGCATCCCTGTTCCAGAACATATTGAGCCTACACCTAAAAAGAGGGGCTTCCTGAGTCGTTTTTTCCTTCCTTACGGTTAACCAGGACTCCACTTTTTTGATGAGCCAATTTCAGTGCAAGCACATGAAATAATGACTCCTCAAAAAACCGGATGATGTTTATTAAAACTGAATAAAATCGTGGAACATTGCTTATTTATTAAGCGTGGAACACTAAAAAAGATAAAAAAAGCCCGAACAGGGATGTTCGGGCTATAAACTAGAAACTACAGCGTTGAATTTTCAAGAGAATTATAACGCATTTCGTATAAGGCGTATTATGTTAATTTTAGTAGAACTAATAAATCTATATATTTGAAAATGTCATTTTACTCAATTAAATACTCTTCAGATATTTCACACTGTTCAACAAAAAAATGATCATGTGAAACTAAAATTACAGCGCCCTGATATTGGCTAATAGCCTGCGATAGAAGCTCTCTAGACTCAATATCTAAATGATTTTCTGGTTCATCAAGCAATAATAAATCAATACCATCAGGATAGTGACTCATTGCTAATAATGCGACTTTCAATTTTTCACCACCACTCAGTTCTGATAGTTTTAATAAAGCTTTTTCACGACGAATACGTAACTGACCTAACAAATTTCTCCACTCAACTTCAGTAAGATTGGAGTTATAAAGTGCAAGGTTTTCGATTACGGATAAATCATTATTTAATAAACTAAAGTTTTGATCTAAATACAAACATGTTCCACTAAAGAAAATATCATCACGTTGATGGGTAGAAATCAATTTCAATAAGGTTGATTTACCAATTCCATTAGCACCTTTAAGATGGATTTTTTCGCCAGCTTTCAATGCAAAATTAATTTTATTTGTTGCTGTATGGGGTAGCTTTAAATCATGAATTCTTAAAATCTCTCCTTGCTTCGTACTCTGTAAGTGGAATTCAAACTTCTGAGCTTTGATTTTTTCTACAATGGTCTGCCTATTAATCAGACTATTTTTCAAATCATCAGTTTGTCGAGTTTGTTGGGCACGTAGCTTACCTAAGCTTTGTCCAGCATTTTCCTTTTTGAAATCTAGAAAAATCTTTGCTTGAGAATTAGAATCACGAAGTTCATTGCCTTTAGATTGACGTTTATTCGCTTTCATTAAGCTATCATGTTGCCGTTGTTTTAACTGCTTTAATTCTTTTTTCTCATTATTAATAGACTGAGTTAATGCATCCATGTGTAGCTGATGCTGTTGAATGTAATGCTCATAATTACCTTTGTAGTGTTGTAAGCCTAATTCAGTTAAAGCATAAATATGTTGGACTTGATTGAGTAATTGGCGATCATGACTAATCAGGCATACACCACTAGGGTGTGCCAAAATACTCTCAATTAACCATTGTCTAGATGTTGAGTCTAAATGGTTGCTTGGTTCATCTAAAAGTAGATAGTGATCCTTTTTTAAAAACAAACGACATAAAGCCAGCTTTGTTTTTTGTCCTTCACTCAGTTTTTCTGTTGGAAAGTTCAAATCCGTAGGTAAGTCAGCATTTTCAAGTATATTTTGCCATTTTTGTGGTAAATCCCAGGTATTTTCAACTAACTCATAATCATCAAAACTAGCTGTATTGTTCTCTATACGCCGAAAAGCATGATGTAAATGATCTACCTCTAATGCTTGTGCAATATTTTCAGCATTAAGGCGTTCTAATTGTGCCAAATAATCATGTTGGATATTCCATGAAACTTGACCACTATAATGAATATCTAAAGCTTGGCTTTGATCTAATATTCTGAACAATAGGGATTTACCTAAACCATTACGTCCAATTAATGCAGAAACCTGTCCTGATAAAAGCGTAATGTTTAGCTGATCAAACATTTTCTGTGTAGAAAATTCTAAATTTAAGTTTGAAGCAATACATGCATGTTGCATAAAAAATTCCTCATGTAGAGGATATGCAAAATAGTGAAGATTAACTTATAAAAAACAATATATTATTTAGGATATAAAGTAGAGACCAAGAATATATAGCCACAAGTAGAATCTATTTTGCACATCAAAAGTTTAAAAATAATGATGAGAAAATGACTTACTTCATTGGCGTTACTCTTGGGAGGATGATTTGAATAAGGTTATTTTATAATGATAAGACAATCTGTCAAGCTTGTACTAAAGCTTCTAAAAGTTATTTAACATAATGGCTGTTATACGAAATTAGTAGTTTTTACGCGGAATTCCTAACGTATTCATCTTTTGTCTTATATCTTTATTTTTACCAATAGGTAAAATATATTCATAACCTACATCGAAAAGTAGGTAATTAAGAAAAAATTACAGCGTTTTATAAGCCTTATAGTAACGGGAGAGACTATAGGGCTTTTTATTTATCTTAATATTCATATATCTATCATGAAGCCATGATACTCTGCGATATAAAAAACCGGCTTGAGAATAGACCGGTCTTTTATGATATTTGCTAAAATACTCTTTTGAAATATAAAAAACTAAGCGTGTATAGCACTGGGTCTAGGTGTTTTTTGGGCTTAGTTATTAGCGTTATTTAAATAAGTATAAGTCAATTTTTACCTAAGGGATTTGCTTTTCAACTATTTCCAATTTCTTTAATGCTTGCCCTTTTTTATGATCATTATTAATCTTTACAACCAGAGCTAAAATAAAAACCATCACTATAAAAACAAGGAAAATCAAATGCTTTTTCATCATTAATTCCGTCTTTTGATCTTTAAGAATGCCTTGCTCCTTTGTAAATAGATATGACATAAGGGAAGCACTGATACAAGCCTTTTTAAATGACTTTAGCAACTCGATAAACAGTTGCAACTCCACAATTCACTGCTTTGGCAATTTCTTCCTTAGTCATATTGCCAGCTGCTAGCAATTCTTTTATTCGTTTGTGCTTAGCCTCATTGGCTTTCTTACCTGTTGGCTTGTAACCCGAACGTTCCAGGCCCTGCTTAATACGTTCTATACGTTTCTCATTGTCTAGGCGGGCCATTGTTGCCAGGAGATCAATCAACATATTGTTGATGAGTTCCAAGATTGAATGAGTAATGCTGTCACTGGTTTGAATCATTTGGTAGGTAGTAGGAAGATCTGCCACAATTAATCGAAGTCCTTTCTCCTGAATCCTGCGCTTCAGCTCTTGAAAATCCTGTTGGGTTAGGCGTGATAATCGGTCAATACTTTCAACCAACAAGGTGTCACCTTGATTTGCTTCTGACAGTAGCTTATTCAATTCAGGTCGGTCTAACTTCGTACCACTATAGTTTTCCACGTACACAATGGTTTCGCCCAAATTCAAGTTTTGGTTTAGATCCTGCAGAATCTGCAAAGCCCTTTCTGCATCTTGATCTTTAGTTGAAGCTCGTAGATAAATACGTGTATTCATTTTTATCATTTAATCTTAATTCTATTAGATTAATGATAATACTATCATTTAATTATTTCATTAAGTCTAATGATAGATATTGTATGCGATTTGGCTCGCTATCATTCAGCTATACTCTTTTGATAAAAAAAGCATGACTGAAAGCCATGCCTTGGGAGCCCACATAACCTGTTGTATGTTAATCTTAGATTTAATTATATATAAGCGTAATTGTTGCTTGAGCATATACACCAGTCGCTGGTACTGGAATAGCATTAGAATAATAACGTGCCTTAAATGATTTAGAAACCGTACCTCCTGTTCCAATAGTACCAAAGTTGAAAAAGCTACTCGAACTACCTATTACCTTAGGTGCAATTGGCAGTGGTGAACCGCTGCTATCCGTTATTTGTACCGAAACATTTGGAGAGTAATTAGTCCCAGTATTTTTTAATAACCCTAGAGTATTGCTTGCTGCATTATTATTATCAGTCAGAAGTGCAACTAGGCTTTTATTCGCATCAATTGCATTACAGCCACTGACATTCACAGTAAATGTCGTATCACCTAATGTTTGACCAATGGAAGTAAAATCTGTCGTGCGAACCGTTGGAAGAGTTACATTAATAGCTGCACCGCTATTCACTACGCAGGTTGTTTTAGTGATTTTAAAAGTAGAATTGGATAATCTAATGATTGTACTAGCTGATTGAGCAATTCCGCTAAGAGCAGTAAGCTGCCCAAGTCTTAGGTTATTTATGACAAATGTCGACTGCGCATTTCCAATACCAGAGACCAGTAGACGAACATTCTCTAGTCGAATCCCTCGGGTCGAACTTCTACCTTCAAAAATTGTATATGCTCTTGTTGCATCATTGACCCAATGTTCTTCAGCATTATCTTGGTTATCTTTTACACTAAACGCCATATAAACATTAAAAGTTGGTAGCGGTGTAATGAAACTTGCTGGAATTTGATAATAAGTATATTCACCTTTAGTGATCGTTGATGAGGTTAGCAGATCGGTATTTGGTGCCATTTTGAAGACACTTGAACCACTAAAAGAACACCCTGAAATAGGTTCCGGAGAAGACACCCGTACAGCTTGTGAGGAAAGTTGGTGATAACTATTATCACTCAGTGCACTTGCCATTGTGGCTGTAAAGTTCACAGGATTTATATCCGTTCCACATAAACTATATACTTTTGAACAATATAATAAAATGACAATGAGTCCCAAAAGCTGCTTAAACATTTAATGGCACTCCACATTAACAATACTCAGTTGAGTTACTTTACTACTTAAAACCAAGGAAAGATCCTCTAAAGGAATCAGACAACTCTGTTTTACTTGATCCCCCCAAATAACTTTTAATGGCTCGTTTAAATCACGGATATCATTACTAAGTAAAGATTGATTCGACTGTCCCATGATCCCAACCAATTTACCTGATTGAGTTTCAATACGACTTCCCATTGGAAATTGTATTTTTTCGATAGGATTATTTATTCTTAGTAAAATATTTGACTGCACATTTGCTTTAAATGTCACTAAAGTTGAACTATATAAACGCGGTATGACTTGAGTTTGGTTGCTATCTAAAGTAACTTCTGGTGGCAATTGGTCAGGATTAATCGCAATCGAATTCAGATTATAGGCAGATACATTGGGATAGATTGCATTGCCCCAACGATCTAACTTCACACCCCATGCATTTTCTACAGTCGCACCAGTACCATTCTCTACATGTATGATAGAGTAAGTATCTGCAACTGAATTAGTTGCGGTAATACCATAAGAGTGTGCAACAATCGCACCTTGAGCAGAAACTGAATATTGAGTATCGTTTCCATTACTATAGACAGTCGCTGCTAAATTTGTTTGCGGCAATAAATAGCCGATATTCGCATTATATGTAGTCGAGTTAGAGTCGCTAGATTGATACTGAGAAATACCTAATCCAAAATTAATATTATTATGCTCACCTGAAGTACCTGATAGATTTACACCAAAATTATCGTTTGTTTGATCTTGCACTGTATTGTGCTGATAGTTCGAATTTACAAATATATTCGATTTTTTATAATCTAATGGTAATGATAAACTCAAGTAAATACTTTCATCTGATTTAGTACTATTATTCACATAGTTGGTTTGACTTACCCCAATCGAATAATTCAGCAATTTCCATGCATTTCCATAGTTCAGATTAAACTGATATTGATTCGGTTTATCAGTCCAATATTGATTGGTTAAAAAACCAAAACTAAAAGAACCCAAACGTTCATTACTAAAGCTTTTATTCAAATTAATATTAAATTGATTTTTTAAATCAGCAGTTAATGTTAAATTTGTCTGTTCATCATCAATTAGTTCATCATAATTTAACAAGGCCAGTGCATTTGATACCGTCAAATAGTTTTGACTTTGTAAAATACCACCAATATTTACATTAAAATTATATGAATTCCAATTATAAATATAATCTAAAGACAAACGTTGTCCTTGATAATCATTGGAGAATATAGAAGCTTTACTCAGGTTTCCGATTAAGTTAAAGCCGCCAATGGCTGTATTTAAACCTGTACCTAAGAGCATGCTTTGATAGTTTTCTGTCAGATTTACACCACCTAACAAGGTCAAATAATTATTTAAACCATAATTATAACTACCCTGTAAAATGGTACTTTCGGTTATTTTATCAATAGTTTTATAGTTACCTAAAGCAAGACTATAATTATATTGTTCTGGTCTAAGCAGATTAAAACTATTTTGCATTGGGATAATAAAGATTTTCTTTTCACCCCCATTTTCAATTACTTCAAGAGTCAAGTTGCCAGATGAGGTTGAGGTTAAATCTGTAATTTTAAAAGGTCCCGCAGGGACAGTACGCTCATATATTTTTTGTCCATTTTGGAAAATACGAACTAGGGCATTGGTATAAGCCACATTTTCAATGACAGGCGAATAATAGCGCATTGACCAAGGCAGCATATTTAAGTCCGAGGCCAGTTGTACCCCGACAATAGGTAAGCTTTCTTGTTGTAAAGCATTGGTATTAAACTGACCAATACTGATCCGTGAATGAATAGGTAAAATATCACGATTTAAAACATTTTTATATGAACGATAGTTACCTAAACTAGAATGGCTATTTGACTGAAAATTACCTGCATGTCGGTAATACCAGCCATTAATATTTAACCCGCCAGTCAGACTTAAATATTGGTCATCACTCGTTTCAGTATGATTATAATTTGCACTATAACCAAAAAAACCAGAGTTAACTCCCTTATCGAATCGTGCAGGGTCGATATACCCTTGTGGTCTTTCTTTTACAAATTTTTGTGGAATAAATACTGCTAATGCTTGGGTTGAAATATCAAAATTATAAGATGCGTCTGGAGAGATTTCTTTGATAGTTAAACAATCTTTTTTCTGAATTTGTCTTAGATAATCATCTTGCAAATCTAACTTAGTGAGTAAAATAGGATCTACACACAGAACTGCGCTGTTTGAATCATCTAAATGCTTGAAAAGAAGATTTAATTCACCAAGTAAACGCTCATTCACTAAAACATCAGCGATATAGTTTCCCTCAGCAATATAATTTGCTGTACTGAATAAATCTAAATTTACATCTTTATTTTTACTACCAAATAAAGAGGCTGAACTAAAAGCCATAAATTGGGTTTGATTTTTTGCTGAGAGTTTTTCTAAATTTTGTGTAAAGGCTTCTTCACTAGAAGCTGCATACACTTTTGTAATTAATGCCATAAAAATACAAAAACAACCCCACTTATATTTATTATTCATCCACTTTATTCTCAGCAAAAAATTTTAATCAAATTTAGTTTCAAAATTCTGGTTACCACCAAGATCATTCACAATTTGATAAGAAAACTTTTCAGGAGAAAAATTTACAGTAAGTTCATCCACAACTTGCTGTGAAAAAGGTTTAAGCATAACAGCTTGACTATAATCCATATGCTCAGATTTAGATTGAAAATCCATTTGTGTAATCGTAATAAAATAAGGCGTTGGATTATTTAAATTAATTTCTTTAGTTAATTGATTATATTTAGCCTTAATCGAAGCGTACGCTGTATTTGCAGACATTTTAAGATTTGAAGGTCGGTAGAATAGCTTGATACGTGTTCGAACATTAAAAGTTAAAAGATTTTTCCCCACATATTGCGGATCATCAGGCGGGATATCTAACATATTGAACCAGAATAATGATTCGCGGTCTTGCGGTAAACTTGGAGAACCTGTTGGAATAATACGGATAATCTGACCTTTATTTGGTTCAACACGAGATAAAGGAGGTGTTAATACAAAAGGTATCTGATCTGCATTGGGAATTTGATCAATGTCTCCGTTATCAATCCAAGTCTGTACTAAAGCGGGTGTACTAAATCCATTGCGTAATTGCACACTGATACTTTTGGCATTGGAGGGAAAAATAATGCGCGTACCATCTATTGTGACACCAGCAAAAATTGATTGACTACAAAATATAGCCAGCGATAAAAGGCATGTACGCAACATTATTTATTCCAAATTAAAAACTTAGTTATATTCTAAAGTATAGTTAATACTAGTTTTAACAGTTTGAGAGGCTGGACTTGCCTTGTTTGAAATATATCGAGCTTTAAGTGCGTAAGCACCCGCAGTAGGAGCACTTAACTGTCTTGTTAATGAGAAATCAATTGGTGTTGTACCATCTACATTAAGAATTTGTACAAATACATCTTTAGTCGTTGGTGCAGAAGTATCTGTGTTAATTAACCATGATTTATTGGTTGAATCATAGTTAGTACCAGCCGTTCCGCTTAAAGTAATGTTTTTAATGGCACCAATGGTAAGGGCATCACAACTACCAGCTACGCCAGTCCCGTCTGTTACTGTGAGTGTAAACTCTTTCGTGCCTGTAGTTGAATTAGCAGCTGTAAATGCGGTATTACGGACAGTATCAAGCTGCACAGCAACATTGTTTGCTGTGCCAGTAGCACCAGCAGACCCTGTAAGTGTACAAGTACCATTAATTACTTTACCATTTATAGCAATAACACCATCTGCCGCGAATGCAGAATTTGTTATTCCTACCACGCTTAGAGCAGTAACTAATAACATTGAGTTCATTTTTTTCATTTTAAACACCTTTTGGCGTGAAAATATTTTGAACATCATCAAATTATTTTCATTATTAAAAATATGGATAATAGTTAAAAAACAAATCACATGAGATTTCTTTTTTTATCAATACTTAATAATTTTACCTCAAAAATGTAAATAAATGTTAACCTGATCACACATTCAATTCTATTGACAAATATAAATAAAATTTACCTCCATTTAACATAATGGTGGTTATACGCAATACACTTGTATATTAATATAAATATCAGACACTTAATAAAACCAGAAAAATCTAAAAATGAGCAAAAAGCCGATTTTGAAACAAGTCGGCTTTTTTATGTTCGATTCTGTAAGCTTTTGCCAATAAAAAATGGAAGAACTTTGCAAAAGTTACAATTTTGTATTAACATTTTTATATTAACAAAAAGCGATGCAACTATGGAAATTGAGTTTTCATGGGATGAGCATAAAGCAGAAATAAACCTTAAAAAGCATGGTATAGCTTTTGAAGATGCGACATTGGTTTTTTACGATGCTCATGCCTTATATAAACAGGATCGCTTTGAAAATGGTGAATATCGTTGGCAAGCGATAGGTATGGTACATGGGCAAGCTGTTTTATTGGTGGCCCACACAGTACAAGACCATAATGGGATGGATCATATCCGCATTATTTCGGCACGACAGGCAGAGAAAAAAGAGAGGAAACAGTATGAGCAAAACCGTTACGTACAAAGTAGATTTGAATAAACCTCCTGTTTTGTCTGAAGAACAAAAGGCAAGACTTGAAGCTCTGGCTAAACGCGCAGACAGTGAAATAGACTTTTCCGACATTCCTGAACTTGATGAAAGCTTTTGGAAAAATGCTGTCCAAAATCCGTTTTATAAGCCAACTAAACAAGTGACTACAGTACGCATTGATGCAGATGTCATGCAATGGCTAAAAGCACAAGGCAAAGGCTATCAGACACGTATGAATAAGATTTTACGTGATGCAATGCTGAATGATTTAAAAAATCACCCATAAAAACGGAGCTTAAGCTCCGTTTTTTACAAACTATTTTTAAGCTTATAGAATCTAAATTCGGGGTAAATTAAACCTATAATAAAAAGAATGGTAAATGCTATCCATAGAAACAAAGCCATAGCTCTAAGCTGTTCTTCATTCCATGAGCTTGATTCCATATCTAAGAAAAAGATACTCTTCCAGCCTTTAATATAATCAGCTCCACCCCATGAAATAATCCATTTGAACATTAAGCTAACTGCCAAATAAATAAGTACCCACACCCATGTAGACATAAATTACCTTATTATTTTTAATCACTTATTGGATAATTATAACTGATCTTAATAGTCTTATTTAACATAAAATCTCTTATGCGAAATACAAAAGCCCACTTTTACACGGGCTTTGTTTTAGAAGTATGAGCTTCTTAGATTGATCTAACAGAAGTTTAAGCAAATTCTTCCTTCATGATCTTATGTTTAAAGGTTTCTAGATTTGGAATAATTGAATAGTTTCCATATCTTTCTTGCCATCCTTTACCAGTTGCAGCTTTCCATTCTTCTTCAGTAAATAAAATTCTTTCTTTAAAGAAGAATACATTTTCAGGCAGTACTTCTAGTTTAAAAGAACTTATTTCAAATCCAAATTCAGCCTCTACATCATCCCAAGCCCATTCTGAAAAATCATTCTCTTCTCTTAGAATACGGTACGCTTGATTAATGCGCTTATCTAAGAGACCTGAATCTACCATTTTGTTTCTTAATTCCATTCTTTCTTTTTCGGTAAGATACTTACAATCTTTATAGTAGCCAACTAGATATAATTCATTATTCAAATTTCTAGAAAAGAAGAAAATATTATGTTTTTCATTGAATAAGGTAGATACATCAGCTTTTAAATAACCATAAACTTTTCCGTCAATTAATTCTGACTTATTAAAGTTCCAGGATTCATGACCTATTCCTGATTCAGCAATGTAATTATCTTTCCCTTGTTCAACATAATAGCCTGAAATATCAGGCATCTGATATTGGTTTTCATTCCATGAGATTTTTTGTAATAAGTTAGCCATTTATATGCGGTCCTAAGTATTGAATACTATAATAAATTTATTAAGAACAGTATCTTATATATTTTGACGAAGAGCAATTGTCAGACTTTGAGCACATTTTTTAATTTTTTTCACGCTAAAGTCTGACAATTGACATTAAATAATTTTTAAAAATCTAATGTAGAGTATTTCAAAAAATATTCTTCATTAAATCTATTTAACCTAAAGCCTTTTTAATCTTCTGATCAGTTTTATATTGCGATAAAGCATACACCGCCCAGATTGCAGCCGGAATCCAACCTAAAATCGTAATTTGAAGAAATAAGCAGACCATTCCTACGAATGGTCTGCCAATAGTAAAAAATAGGAACCAAGGGAAAAGTAAAGCAATCAGAAATCTCATAATACGTTCCTATTGATGCGTTATTTCAAATAAGTGAATTTTCATTAAGAGATAAATTAAACAGCTTACGATCTCTTTCATCCGTTAAATACTTATCCATTTGAGCAATCAATTTTGCCCGAGCCAGTTCATCATCCTCAGTAATTTTTAGCATACAAGAACCGATTAAAATCTTACGTCTGGTATCGTCCTTTCTTGCCTGTTCTTTCTCTTTGGCACGTTCTCTTGCCAGTGCTGCCTGTCTTTGAGCTTTTAACTGCTTTAGCTTTTCTTCCTGTGCTTTGATTTTGCTATCTAGTGTTTCAGTAACGCTCATTAATCCAATACCATCATCCTGGGAAACCATCCCTAACATAAGCGCACTTGAATATGCATTCAAGGTGCTATATGTATAGTAATGTTTTCCTCGAAGAGCGCACT
>NZ_VPCT01000023.1:0-18261 GCF_013418055.1 Acinetobacter sp. YH12208 | reverse complement strand
TTTGCGAGATTAAAACATTTCCGTGCTATTGCTACCCGATTTGATAAGCTTGCACGAAATTATCAGTCTATGATCTACATTGCTTGCATGTTTATTTGGTGCAAAGCCAAATGAGGACACGCCCTAGTATTCAGCAAGGATGATGACGTTCTGAATGGTGACGGTATCATCCGCACAATTTATGACCCGACGGCGGGTACGGGTGGATTTTTATCCTCAGGTTCAGAATATGTGTATGAGCATAATCCTGATGCGGTGATGCGGGTTTTTGGTCAGGAGTTAAACCCTGAGTCTTATGCGATCTGTAAAGCAGACATGCTGATCAAAGGTCAGGACGTGCGTAATATCAAACTGGGTAATACTCTCTCCAATGACCAATTGGCCTATGAGAAGTTTGACTACATGCTATCGAATCCGCCATTTGGGGTGGACTGGAAGAAGATCGAATCAGATATTAAAGACGAGCATGAGCAAAAAGGCTTTGAAGGTCGTTTTGGTGCAGGCTTGCCACGTGTGTCTGATGGATCTTTGCTGTTCCTGATGCATCTGATTAGCAAGATGCGTAATAAAGACGACAGCACGGCGCAAGGCAGTCGTATTGGTATTATTTTGAATGGTTCACCACTCTTTACAGGCAGTGCGGGCAGTGGTGAAAGTGAAATCCGCCGTTATATTTTAGAAGCAGATTTGTTGGAAGCCATTATCGCGCTACCCACCGATATGTTCTATAACACCGGTATTGCGACTTATGTTTGGGTACTCAGCAATAAAAAAGAGACTCAACGTAAGGGCAAAGTACAGCTGATTGACGGTAGCAACCTGTACAGCAAAATGCGTAAGTCTCTTGGCTCTAAACGTAATGAAATGAGCGAAGACGATATTGCGATGATTACCCGCAGTTATGGTGACTTTGAAGTGACGGATGCACGTGAACTGGATAAACCCGCAGAGGTTAAATCTAATCGTGGTCGTCAATCGGCTAATCCTAAAAATGAAGCTGCTAAAACCTTTTCTAGTAAAATCTTTAACAGCTACGAGTTTGGTTACCGCCGTGTGACCATTGAGCGTCCTTTGCGTTTATCTGCTCAGGTAAGTGATGACGCCGTGGCATCGTTACGTTTTGCCCCGAAGCCGTTTAATGCAGTGATGCAAAAGGTTCATGAGCAATACGCTACGAACTGGACAGAAGACAGCTATGGTCGGCTTGATGAGTTTGATGTGGAAATCCGTGCGCTGATTAAAGCGGAATTTAGCGAGCTGAAAGAAAAAGATATTAAGACCGTGCTTGAGCCAAAATTGTGGTTGGAACAGCGTAACTTATTAAACAAAGCGAAATGTTTACAAGCGAAGATCGGCACGGCGCAGTTTGATGACTTTAATGCTTTTGATGATGTACTCAAGCAAGCGTTAAAAGATGCTAATGTGAAACTGGAAACTAAAGAGAAGAAGCAATTCCTGGATGCGATCACGTGGAAAAATGCCGATGCTGAGCCAGTGATCAATAAAGTCGTGAAAGGCTCAGAAAATCCGCTTTATGGTCAGATTAGCTATAAAGGCAAAGTGGTTGAGTTTGTACAGGATGGTGATTTGCGTGATGCGGAAAATATTGCGCTTGACCCAAGCCAAAGCACCACCGATTTAATTGAGTCTTACTTCAAGCGTGAAGTACAACCGCACGTCGCTGATGCGTGGATTAATGCCGATAAGCGTGATGATAAAGATGGCGAAATTGGTATTGTGGGTTATGAGATTCCGTTTAACCGTCATTTTTATGTGTATGAACCGCCACGTGATTTAAGCGAGATTGATGCGGATTTAGATGCGGTAAGCCGTGAAATTATGGCACTTCTACAAGAGGTACATTCTTAATGGCGAAGTATGAGATTTATCAAACGCAAGTTGAAACACATAATAGTTGGATAAAGTTGATTCCTAAAGAATGGCAAGTTGTACCTCTAAAGTATATGTGTAATGGTTTTGTAAAAGATGGTCCTCATGAAACACCTAAGTTTATCGATGAGGGTATTCCTTTCTTATCAGTTGATGGTATTCAAAATAATAAATTAGTATTTGAAGGGTGTAGATATATCTCTATAGAGGATGACGCTAGGTTTAGTCTCAAATGTAAACCTCAAAAGGGTAATATCTTACTCGGTAAAGCAGCATCTGTAGGCAAAGTGGCTTTCGTAGAGAATGACTACGATTTTAATGTCTGGTCGCCGTTAGCAGTTATTAGCCCTAAAGATATTAGATTAGGTAAATTTATTTTTTATTGCCTTCAATCTTATGAATTACAACTGCAATGTGATGTTTTCTCTAATTCTAATACCCAAAAGAATTTGGGGATGACAACGATTGATAATTTAACATTCCCTTATCCAAGTATCAGTGAAGCTCAAAATATTGCTAATTTCCTCGACCATGAAACTGCAAAAATTGACAGCTTAATTGCCAAACAAGAAAAGCTGATTGAACTGCTTAAAGAAAAACGTCAAGCAGTGATTAGCCATGCCGTCACTAAAGGTTTAAATCCTGATGTAAACATGAAAGATTCAGGAGTGGAATGGTTAGGGCAAGTGCCTGAGCATTGGAGAGTTTCAAGATTTAAGTTTGTATGCTCAAGCATTATTGCAGGACCATTTGGTTCTAGTATCACAAAGGATATGTATGTACCTAAAGGGTATAAAGTTTATGGTCAAGAACAAGTAATTCCAAATGACTTTGAAATTGGCGATTACTACATTTCTGAAAAAAACTACATAGAACTGAGCCGTTATGCAGTATATCCAAAAGATATTTTAATTAGCTGTGTGGGTACGTTCGGCAAAATTGCTGTCTTTACTGAAAATGCAGAAAAAGGGATTATTAATCCTCGACTAATAAAAGCAACAGTATCTAATAAATTTAATCCCTATTTCATTCGAGAATATCTCAAAAGTGATGCTGTGTTTAAACAGTTCGAGCAACTGTCTAGAGGTGGAACTATGGGAGTGATTAATATTGGTATTTTGAATGAAATTATTGCTGTAATTCCTCCAATAAAAGAACAGGATGATATTTATAATTTCATTCAGCAACAGAAATATAAATTCAATAACCTAATTAAAAAAGCTCAATCCGCCATTCAACTGATGCAAGAACGCCGTACAGCCCTAATTTCCTCTGCGGTCACTGGTAAAATTGACGTGCGTAATTGGCAAAACCCCAATGAGGCTAAAATGGAGTTTAGCGCATGAATATTCTCAGTTGCCTCAAACAAATGTGGACTCAAGCAGATACAAAAAATCATTGCATAAATAATTGCAATGATTCACTATATGCTCAACAACACCCGACAAGGCTAGGCAAGCAATTGCATCCTCAAACTGTCGGGTTACTTGTTTCTGGAGCCCTAAAAAATATAACAATCAGGGCAAGCCATCTATGAAATCTTTTAACAAGCCTGCCAAAACCTTTGCTGAACAAATTGAGCTATTAAAAGCGCGTGGTATGCAATTTGCTAATGAGCAAGATGCACAATTTTACCTAGAGCAAATCAATTATTATCGCTTAGGTGCCTACTGGCTTCCGTTTGAATACACCCATTCACCACATTGCTTTAAACCAGATACCAGTTTTGAACAGGTGTTAGCACTGTATGTATTTGATCGTGAATTAAGGTTACTCATCCTGGATGCCATAGAACGCCTGGAAGTTGCCGTTCGTACCC
Organism: Acinetobacter sp. YH12208; assembly: GCF_013418055.1. NCBI lineage: Bacteria > Pseudomonadati > Pseudomonadota > Gammaproteobacteria > Moraxellales > Moraxellaceae > Acinetobacter > Acinetobacter sp. YH12208. Next base: position 14,552 of record NZ_VPCT01000023.1, on the reverse strand, counting down.
GTTTTGCCTATGAATTGGCACATCGGCATGGTTGTCACGCCTATCTGCAAGGCCAGTACTTTAAACCCGCCTTTAGATGGCACAGCTTACTCGAATCACTGAAAACTGAAGTGTCCCGGGCAGATGAAGTCTTTATAGAACACTATAAACGTACCTATGATGATCCCGAATTACCACCGATTTGGGCAACCTGCGAAGTGATGAGTTTTGGTCAACTGTCCAAATGGTATCAGCTCCTGGCACCGATTCAGACACATAAAGCCATTTCCAGTCATTTTGATTGCGATGAAACACAGTTTGAAGGGCTGTTACAGCACTTTGTTTACTTAAGAAATACCTGTGCTCATCATTCAAGACTATGGAACCGCAAATTTACCAAAACCATCGCCAAGCCACGCAGTAAGCCGATGGGGCTTCGGGTGCAATGCAATTTTGAACCTAGTAACTCGGCAGAGCGAAAAATTTATAACAGTCTGGTATTTCTACTCTATTTCATGGACAAAATCGCCCCGCAGCATACATGGCGTAAACGTCTGGTTGATCTACTTTTGACACATCACAACATATCAAAAACAGCGATGGGCTTCCCTGAAGATTGGCAAAGCTATCCAGTTTGGCAAATAGAACAGTAATAAAGAAATTTGAGTATTTAGGGGTAGGGGAAACATGAGATCGGATGCAACTTTAGAAACTATTTTCCAGCAAGATATTATTGCGCAAATGCAATCGCATGGTTGGATTGTGGGTTCTGGGCAAGGCTATAATTGTGAAAAAGCCCTGTATGAGCAAGATGTACTCGACTTTGTCCAAAAGACCCAACAGGCCGAGTGGCAGAAATTTAAAAACATCTTCCCCAATGATACCGAGCGCCATTTTTTAGATACCGTTGTGGCTCAGCTTAAAAAAGCCGATATCAATGCCACCGATGTTGAATCCCGCAGTTATGGCACATTGGGCATACTCCGTCATGGCATCAAGACCCGCGGTACACGCTTTTCATTCTGTCAGTTTAAACCTGAACATGGCTTAAACCCTGAACTGAATCAGCGCTATCAGCAAAATATCTGCCGTGTCGTGCCTGAACTGGTGTATAGCCCATACACATCCAAAGCCGAATTAGAGGCAACTGGCAAACAAGCTAAAAAATGGCGCATCGACCTGGTGCTGTTTATCAATGGCTTTCCTGTGGCAACTCTGGAACTCAAGTCCGAGTTTAAACAGGCTGTGCAAAATGCCATGACACAGTACCGAAAAACCCGATTGCCCAAAGACCCTGAAACCAATAAGCCTGAACCCTTGCTGATGTTTAAACGCGGGGCATTGGTGCATTTTGCCGTCAGTCAGTATGAAGTCTATATGGCGACGCATTTGAATGGTGACAGCACCTACTTCCTGCCATTTAATAAAGGCACCAAAGAACAGGGTGCAGGTAATGATGTGCCTGAAGATGTGAATGAATACGCCACGGGCTATTTATGGAATGAAGTCTTAACCCCGGATAGCTTGCTGAATATTTTGGGTAACTTCATTCATTTACAGATTGAAGAAAAGGAAGACTGGGAAGGGCGCAGATACAAAAAAGAAAGTCTGATCTTCCCCCGTTATCACCAATGGAAAGTGGTGAATAATCTAGTTCAAGATTCATTGGCAGAAGGCACAGGGCAAAAATACCTGATTCAGCACAGTGCCGGTTCGGGTAAATCCAACTCGATTGCATGGACGGCGCATCAACTATCTAGTCTGTATGATGCCAACAATAAAAAGATGTTTGATTCGGTGATTGTGGTGACAGACCGAACCATCCTGGATGCACAGCTACAAGATACCATCTACCAGTTTGAACATGCCGATGGCGTGGTGGGGCGGATTAACAATAAAGAAGGTGATGGCTCAAAATCTGAGAAACTGGCCAAAGCCTTGGAAATGGCGCAGCCGATCATTATTGTCACCATTCAGACCTTCCCGTTTGTACTGCGTGCGATTGAAAACAGCACCAGTTTAAAAGAACGTAAATACGCCGTCATTGCCGATGAAGCCCATTCATCCCAAAGCGGTTCCACGGCGCGTCAGCTCAAAGAAACTTTGATGATTGAAGAGCGTGAAGAAGATGAACAGCTTTCTTCTGAAGATGTACTCGATGCCGTGATGGCATCACGTAAGGGCAGTGCTAACCTAAGCTTCTATGCCTTTACCGCAACACCAAAGGATAAAACCTTACAACTGTTTGGACGCTTGCCCGATCCAAGCATGCCGCCGTCTAAAACCAATATTCCTGTGGCATATCATGTCTATTCCATGCGCCAAGCGATTGAAGAAGGCTTTATTCTGGATGTACTAAAGAACTACACCAACTATAAAGTCATCTATAAGCTCAAGCAGAAGATCGAAGAAAAAGATGCTCAGGTCGATGCCAAGAAAGCCAAGACCAAGCTGAATCAGTGGGTACGCTTACACGATCATAATATCTCGCAAAAAGTGCATATCATCATTGAGCATTTTAAGAAAAATATTATGGGTTTACTCGGTGGGCAAGCCAAAGCCATGGTGGTGACCAGTTCTCGTAAAGAAGCGGTACGCTATAAACAAGCCTTTGATAAATACATTGCTGAACAGAACTATGCCAACATTCAAGCCATGGTGGCATTCTCAGGCGATGTAGAATTTAATGCCAATGATGCAGACAGTAGTCATCTGTTAGGTCAGAAATTTACTGAAAGCAATATGAATCCGAATCTGAAAGGTCGTGAGATGCGTAAGGCATTCGATAGCGATGACTTTCAGGTGATGATTGTAGCGAATAAATTCCAGACCGGCTTTGACCAGCCAAAACTGTGTGCCATGTATGTCGATAAGAAATTGGGTGGCGTGGAATGCGTACAGACCTTATCGCGTTTAAACCGGACCTATCCTGCGAAATCTGAAACAGGCACCTTTGTGCTCGATTTCTTTAACGATCCACAAGACATTCTCGATGCTTTCCAACCGTACTATCAAACAGCAGAACTGGCGGATGTATCCAATCCCGATCAGGTTTATGATCTGTTTGAAAAGCTGAAAGCCTCAGGTATTTTCCTCTGGACTGAAGTAGAACAGTTCGTTGAGGCCTTCTACAGCAAAAATAAATCCAGTGCAGCCCTCGCGAACATCTGTAAGCCAGCTTTACAACGCTGGCAGCATCGTTATCAACAAGCCATCAATGATTATGATGTCACCAAGAACCGTTTAGAACGCTGTAAACAGACAGCTGACGCCGTACTGATAGCTAATGCTGAAAACGAATTTGCAGAAGCGAAGAAAGCCCGTGATGCGCTGGAAATCTTTAAAAAGGATTTAGGCAGCTTTACCCGTTTCTATGAGTTTATGTCTCAAATCGTGGAGTATGACGATCAAGAACTTGAGAAGCTGAGTCTTTTTGCGCGTAACTTGCGCCCATTACTGCGCGAACAGGTGGCCGAAGAGGATGAGGTTGATCTAAGCAATGTTGCAATGACGCATTACCGTTTGTCCAAGTTACGCCAACAGGATATTCAGCTTAAAGCCGATAGTACCGAGCATAAACTTGAGCCTGGTAATGAACTGGGTACTGCAAAGCCGAAAGACAAGAAAGAAGACTTTTTGTCGCAGATTTTAAGCCGTATGAATGATCTGTTTGTGACGGATAATCTGACAGAGAAAGACATGATCAACTATGCTCTGACCATTGCTGACAAGATGTCTGAGAACACACGAATGATGAAACAGATTCATAACAACACTCGTGAACAGGCCATGCTGGGTGAGTTTGACACGGCGCTTGATGATGCTGTATTAGACAGTAATGCAGCGCATATGGAGCAAATGACACAGTTGATGAGTGATCCTGCGAAGATGAAGCAATTTGCGCATATTATTTATGATGTGTTGGTGAGTAAATAAGAGCACATTTAATCCTGAAAAATGCTTATGAAATGAGCATTTTAAAAATAGCTTTCAGATAATTGATTATGATTACACCGCAACTAATAGAAAAAAAACTTGTTGATTTTTATTTAAAAACAACAGGGCATTATGGTAATTCTATAATGCAAAGTATCGATGTTACTGAAGAAACTTTAATTGAAGCATTAGAAGGAATTGATCAACCTATTAAGACATTTGAAAATATTATAAAAGTTCAAGATGCTAGAGCCTTTAATAGGTTTTTGGCTAGCGAGGAAACTTACTGGGGAGCAGCGAGTCGATTTAGATATATTGTTTTTTTATGCTATATAGCAGCGCAAGATGGATTTGAATCAGAAAATTTTAGAGCAAAACTACAGAAAAAATTAGGATTATCTAGTCCACCTAGATTAGATGGTGTAAACAAACTGTTTCGCCAATTAGTTGAGTTTACTCTCAAAAGTGAACAATATCGTAAGGTTGAAATACCTTGCAGTACTCCGCAGCATATGAAGTTAATCGGGATTATATATGAGTTTAGTTTTCCAAATTGGCGACTCAAAAGTCTATTAAATAAAAATCTTTATAAAGGTGAGCATACTCCGGAGACTTTACGGAAAGAGTTGCTAATTAATCTAAATGAATTTAAACAGCATGAGGGGTTGTATCAAGCTATTAGAATATTTACTCAACGTGTGGCTTTGAAAAACAAGTTCCTTGAAGAAGACCCTTTTTGGAACTTTTATTTAAAATGGAATAAACCTAAAGGTCACATAGAAGAAAAAATTTATTTTAATTTAGGTAATGATTTAGAAAGTTCCTATTTTGATTTGCCATATACTAGATTGAAGGTATGTGATCTACATGGTGGGAATACTGAGTTTTTTTCTTTGAAAAGAAAAAACAAAAGCTTTGAAAATAGAATTTTTTTCCTTAAAAGATTTAATTGGCAATATGAATTGATTGAAAATATCCATAGAATAGAAGATGTTGATGCTATTCTTTATCATTTAAAAACTTATGACACCGAAGAGATTAATAAAAATGAAGCAATATTCACAGAAGAATATTGCTTTTTAGAAGTAGATTATAGAAATATAGAACAAATAAAAAAAATATTTTTAAATTATAAGGATAAGCAATACTTACCTCCTCTTCAGATTCTAAGTAGTTATAGGCGTAAGGAATTATTGTCCCTAAATATGGCACCCATCAAATTTAGGGCTAATTTTGATGGAGAAATTGAATTCATCCACTCTGAACTGAAGCATAGTAAAGAAATTGTTTATGAAGGAGATGAAATATATTTACCACATTTATCTGAAGGTGAGCTTAAATTAATTTTAACAACGAGGGGGGAATTCTATTTAAGTAAAGTAGAAAAGTTTCATATTGTTAATAGCTTAAAGGATGCAAATATTAAATCTGAAAAGAATGAATTAAATTTATATACAATAACCAAAACGTCAATATTTAATGTTTCAGAGAATATTAAATTTAATTATCAAAAGGCTAGAAGTCCTAATAAAAATATTTTTGAAGAGTTAATAGAGCTTATTTATTTTAATTCTTTACATGGAATTTCTGAATCTAGTTTGTTGAAATTAATAAGTACTCATGAAAGTTTGTCAAAGTTTAGCCCATATAATATTATTTGTAAATTAAAGCATTATGGGTATATAGTATGCGGTTATCATAATAATTATAAGTCCATAAAATACTGGCCTAAACAAATATTTTTGAATAAATTTGAGAAGGATTGTTTTTTGATACAGGGTTATATCTCGGAAAGTACTCAGAATATATTATGTGATCAGTTGGATTGTTTAGGTGTCGATTATATTATTAAGAGAATTGAAATTGGGGAAGAAACATTTCCTGTTAAAGTGTTGGTCACAAATGAAGATTTAGGAAGTTTATTGCCAGAATATTTTTTATCTACAGATTTAGGTAGTGCTAATAATTTTCATCAAATCAGTTTTTTAAGTGAGGGGGAACGTTATTATAAATCTTTCGATATTTTTAAGTTTAATGCTGAATTAAATAAATTTTTTTATATAAAAGATTATTTGGGTGATGATGGTATTTACATGCTTAAGCAAAAAGATAAGAAAAAATGTAATGTATATGAAATTATACATAGAAGAAAAAGCATCTTATCCACCTATTGTCGAGATGAAACTTTTGATTGGGCATATAAGTACGGGATGTTCAATTTAGCCTTAAGTGAAAAAGATCAATATATTTCCTATTCAAATAATTTTAGTTGTAGTTTAGTTTTAGAGTATTTTTCTAAAAATGGTGTATTACCTTATTTAGATTTAGAGGATGGACATTACTATTATCCTAAAGGATTAGTTAAAAGTTCAGAATCCTCTCAGAATCGACAAGAGCTTCCTACAATATTAGGTTATAATTTACATCGCCATCGTAAAAATATAAGATTTAGAGCGTAGTTTTTATGTATAGAGAATGTATTGGATTTCATCTAAATTATGTGGGTAATCATGCTAAAATTAAACCAACGCATGAAAAAATAAATGGTATTTGGTATCCAGCAATTCCTGAAGATTTTGCACCAAATTCTACGGTATTTGACTATTTTCCTCGTCATGAGTTAGTTGCTACTTATCAACTATGCTATTTCTTATGTGAGGAAAATACAAATAAAAAAAAATATTCAGATGATGAATTTATTGTTGTAAGGGACAGTCAAGAGTTTCTTTACAAGATATTAGATTACTCATTTATCTCTATAGACCAAGTTCGGAAAAAATTATTTTTTGATGGTATATATTTAGAAGAAGAAAAAGGAGATATTCCGAGAGTATTTTATATTTACTTACAGAAAAATATTATTATTCAACTTAACTTTAGATTGAATGTTGAGGATGAAAAATGGTATGCAGATTACCCTGTAGGACAGTCAGAGTCTAATAATCTTGTAGAAAGCTATTTGTTAGAAGATGGTCTTAATAATACAAGTATATTTCAATTTAGAAATAATAAATATCTGCTTGGTAATATTTTTTCTAATTTAACACCACTAGGCTTAATTGATTGGTCCGCAGATTATGCTTTTCATGAAAAAGCTCTGAGCTATCTTTATAAAATTTCTAAAGATAATTTAGATAAATTTCAGTTGCCTTCTGTTAGTGAGATTAAGGAAATAACCTCATTCTTGCAGGCTAATGGTATTTTTCCTGATACATCTGCAGGCTATTTAAATAAAGAGCAATATTTAGCACGTATAATTGAAAATACTACACATACAAATTTTATTTTTCAGACGTATAAAAAATTGTATGAAAATTTACTGAAAACAACTGATTATGAAAAATTTATTAAAGAGCAAGTTGAGTCTGATGTTAAAGTGCGCTCAGCTGCTATTTTAAAAGATAAAATAGAAGAAGTAGAAAAAGAGCATAAAGCCTTATTAGATAGCTTGGAAGAACAAATTTCCGAGAAAGAAAGTGAAAGCGAAATATTAAGTTCATTAAACGAGGAATTAAAAAAAGATAAAATTTTTTTAGAAACCTCTATAAATGATCTTAAGCTGTTAATAAATGATTTTTTCACTGAGGCTGGAGAAATATCACTTAGGGAACGAAATATAATTGAAAAGCTAAATGACTTTCTAACAGATCGTGGTCTATTACAAAATAAATCATTATTGCCTTCTATTTTACCGCCTTGGACATGTATGGAAGCTAAAAATGAAATTAAAGTCATAGAAGAAACTGATACATCAGATTTATTTAAACAGTTGGCATCTACCTATGGTTATGATGATAGAAACGTTGTTGTATTTGATAGATTATTTCGTACTAGTCATTTTATCCTTCTCATCAATCAGTATGCACATTCGTTTATTGAGCAATATTCAAGATTAATTTGCGGGGGGCGCATTTCACATATTGCACTGGATGCTAGCTATATTGGTGTTGATGATTTATGGCGCAATCCGGGTACTAACTTAAATACTGGGTTTGCATATGCTTGGAATAATGCTAGTAATAATCCTGATCATTACTATGTAGTACATCTTACAGGTGTAACTGAAGTTAATTATATAGGTTTCTATAAGCAACTTTCTGAAGTCCTTTCTTATTCTCAACGACCAAAAAACTTATTAGTTCTAGCTTCACTTAATACTGCTTTATCGACTTTAAATGATAGACAAAAGCAATTACTTAAAGAGTTAACTCCATTTGTTACATCCTTGAAATTTAATGCTTTAAATGTTAATCCAAATGCTGTATTGCAAAGTCTAGATACAACCAAATACTCAGAAATACTGTTTTCTGAAAATAATAAAAGATTTATCCAGATTATGAAGGCTTCTATTAATACATATCAGCACCTTTTACAGCTTGAGCGGTTACATAGTCTGTCAGGATTTCCAGATCATCTTTTTATTCAAAAAGATAACGTATTTATATGTAACGAGCAGTTAGATGCCATAAAAATAATTGAGGAGTTATGAGTATGTTAGATCCCATTGGCGGTTATCAAAATATAAGAGACTTATTAATCTCACAAATTGAAACTACACAGAGAATTAGTAATCCGTCATTACAAGCATTAAGACGATCGCTCTTAGTTGATACGGATACATTGACTAACTCTCCAATTATTGAACCTGTTCCTCGTTATAAGGCTTCTGATTACAGTCTTGAAGATTTACTCACGTTAGAGAAAGACAATCCTTTACATGATTTTTCTCCGGAAGAGAGAAGTATTTTTATAAATTTAGCATTAAGTGGCTTATTTGATGGCCTTCCTGAAAATAAACGTCCTATGTTGATGCGTAGGAGTTTATATAAACCATATCTCCACCAAACACAAATGCTTGGTAAAGGAGTGCGAAATGGTCAACCAGGAGTTGTAACATCAGGTACTGGCTCTGGAAAAACTGAGTCATTTATGTTACCGATCTTAGCATCAATTGCTAAGGAGGCGATAAAATGGCCAAAGCCATTAACTAGAATTGAAGGTAATACTTGGTTTAAAAATGGAACTAGCTTCGGGTTACAACGAATAGATGAGCATCCTGAACGCCCTAAAGCAGTAAGAGCATTAATTTTATATCCAATGAATGCTTTGGTGGAAGATCAATTAACACGGTTGAGAAAGACATTATCTTCACCCGAAGCAATTCAGGTTCTAGACCAGCAAGCCAATGGTAATAGAATTTATTTCGGTCGATACACGTCTAAATCTCCTGTGACAGGCTTTTTAAATCATCCTAGATTGGCTGATGATAAAGATGAAATTAAGTCTCGAAAAAAAAGAGTTCAAAAACTAAAAGATGAATTAACACATTTTCAAAAATATTATGAAAATGCAAAAAAATTCGATGATTTAAGTACAAGCAACACAGAAAAAAATCAATATTTATTTCCAAATGTTCTAGGTAGCGAGTTAGTTTCACGTTGGGATATGCAGGAAACACCACCTGATATTTTAGTTACTAATACTTCGATGCTTTCAATTATGCTTTCTAGGGAAGTAGACCAAGGGGTATTTGAAAATACTAAACAATGGTTAATCTCTGATCCTGATGCATACTTCTATCTTGTACTAGATGAACTGCATTTGATTCGAGGATCGGCAGGAACTGAAATTGCAGGATTAATACGATATCTTATTCATCGTTTAGGGTTAGATAAGCCAGAGCATAGCCATAAATTAAGAATATTAGCGTCCAGTGCTTCTTTGCCCACAGAAGGGTCTTTAGCTACAGAAAGTCTAAAGTACTTGACTGATTTCTTTGGCTGTAATGGATTATATAAAAGAACCTCAGATTCACCTGATATTAAACAGTGGTTAGATGCAATTGTTACAGGTGAGCAAATTGGTTTCGATTCTACGTTTGATAAACTGAATTCTGAGTTATTTGAAAAGTTTACAGATCAATATGTTAAATCTGACTTTGATTATGATGAATATAAAAAAATTCGAGAAACAGACAAGTCTATTGAGTATTTGACCTTAACATTTGAAGATAATCTAATAAATATTTTTAACTCACTTAACTTCTCTCAATTTCTTTTTATTGAACGACTAAAGGCACTTATTGAATATAGCTCCAATCTATTAAATACTTATTGCTTTGATAATACAAATAATATTATTAAACCGAGAAATTTAAAATATTTATCTAAATCCATTTTTGGAAGTGAAAACTTAAAGGCTTTAAGAGGTCTATTGATCATAAGAGGATTGAATGATCTTTTGCCAAGGGACTATAGAATAGATAGTTTGCCAAGCTTGCGCATTCATACTTTCTTTAAAAGTTTAGAAGGTTTATATGCTGCTCCTTATTCTACTGAAAATGGAATAGCCTTCATTGAGAATAGTTTAACTACCGATAGAGGAAAATATTTAATTCAGACTGATCAAGGGATTCAAAGAAACTTTGAATGGTTAGTATGTGAGGCCTGTGGTGAGTTGTTTATTGGTGGTCAAAAACGTAAAGATCATGCTGCACAAATTAGTATTTCGACGATTGGCTTTAATTTAGAAGAATTGCCAGAAAAAGCAACAGATACGCTTTATGAAAACTTGATGGCGGAAAATTATGCTGTTTTCCTTCCAGCAAATAATGAAAAGACAATAAATAATTCAATTTGGAAACCTAAATTTTTAGATGCTCGAAATGGTATTCTTTTAAATCAAAGGAACTCAGATGAAGACATCTTTGGTTTTTACTTTGAACCCAAAGATCAGGAAACAACTGAACGAGCAGGTGGTGCCTTACCAGTCGAATGCCCATGTTGTTCAACAAATTATCAAGGTCGTATTTATCATAATATTCGTCCTGCATCTCCAATTCGTTCATTTCGTAGTGGTTTTGCAAAAACTTCACAGCTATTAGCAACACAGTTATTTAGCTTTTTAAAGCAAACCTCAGAAGAAGCAAAAACTATTGTATTTTCTGATAGTCGACAAGATGCTGCAAGGGCAGCTCTGAATATAGAATCTTTACATCATCAAGATTTAAGAAGATTGTTATTAGTTAAAAGCATTTCTGAAGTATTACAGATAAAAAAAGAAGAATTTAGTAATCGAGATGAGCTTGAACAGCAATATGAATTAGCCTTTAAAGAGAAAAATTTTGCGTTACTTGCTGAATTATCTTCAAAACTTGCAAAATTATCGGAAAATTCGGTGCCAAACAGGGTAAGCCTGGCGGAAATGATCGAAATTAAAGATGATTTAAAGGTATCTCCTTTTTTAAGTTCATTGATACGGCTGGGGGTACACCCTAGTGATGCTAGCGGTATTGAGAAAATTCAAAACCAATCTTGGTGGGAATGGTTTGATTGGCAAGATCATGATTATCCTAAATGGAAAAAAGGAAGTGATGAAGGCGCTGGTTCTAATTTTGTAGCGCGTGAAAAAATTCGTGAAAATATTAATGAACTAACCTATGAAGTATTGTTTGCAAAAACTACATATGCCCTTGAAGAATCAGGTTTAGCTTGGGTAGGTATACGCCCGACTGATGATCCTGATTCTTTAAAACTTGATGCATGGCTGAGGGTCATGGCAGATAATTACAGAGTACGAGGCGGTAAATATTTTGATGATGAAAATCAAATGCCCTATACAAAAGCTTCTGATATAAGGCCTCAATCAAATCTTTATAAATTTGCAAAAGCTCTAGACCCTAATAATCCTAAAAAGGTTTTAGAAGAAATTATTCAGAATTTCGATAATTTAGGGCATCCAGCAATGAAGATAGACTTGGAACGTCTCTATGTGCAACCAACATCAGAAAACGATCCATATTTCAGATGTATAAAATGTGGAAGGGTACATCTTCACCTAGGAGTGGGCAAATGTACAAGATGTTTTGAAGTATTGCCAAAAACACCTACAGGTCAGGTTCTAGAATTGTGGGATATGCATTACTTGTCGAAGAAAGTTCGTCAAAATATACATGAGGATATTTTTAGACTTCATTGTGAAGAGTTAACGGGGCAGACAAATGATCCTGCTCAGCGGTTACAGCATTTCAAAGGCATTTTTATTGAAGATGAGCAAGATGATAAGTTCGATAAAATTAAAAAGAAAGCACAAGAGATAGACTTACTTTCCGTAACGACAACTATGGAAGTTGGTATAGATATAGGTTCTTTACAGGCTGTATATCAAGCCAATATGCCTCCTCAAAGATTTAATTATCAACAACGTGTAGGTCGAGCTGGTCGTAGAGGCCAATCCTATTCAATGATTGTTACGTTATGTCGTAATAAGAGTCATGATACTTATTATTATGAAAATCCTGAAGCAATTACAGCTGACCCACCACCACCACCATTTTTGTCATTTAACTTACTTCAAATTCATCTGCGTATTGTTAATAAAGTATGGTTAACATATGCCTTTGAATTAATTAAAGATAATTATTCAAGAAAAGGTGAAAAATACCCTGGTGATGAAGTACTAGGTAGTACACATGGGGATTTCCCATATGCTTCGGTAATTTATTCTTCTTTGGAATGGAACAAAACTCTTAACCAAGCATTAAGTGATACATTGACTGAAAAAAATCAATTTGTACAAAGAATGGTTGAAGGCAACGAATATCTATGTAAGGAATTATTAAAGTATTCTGTTAATAATTTACTGGAACTAATTGAGAAATATAAGGACGAAGGCCAAAAATCAAATAAACCATTTGGAGAATTTTTAGCTAATAAAGGAATTTTACCTTTATATGGGATGCCGAGTAATGTTCGAGAATTTTATTTAGGTATTTCTGAGAAGAATGAATTAATCAGTGTGGATCGTGATGCAGAAACTGCAATTTATGAATTTGCACCTAATCAAACTTTGGTGGTAGACAAACAGACTTATCAGAGCAAAGGATTTGTCCCGAGTCTATATATACCACCATTTGGTTATGACATTAAAAAACGAAGTAATGATAAAGATGGATGGTTCTACGAAAAGTACGAAGTTGCAAAATGCCCTCAATGTTCAATGATTAATCTAAAGCAGGATGGGATTATATTAAAATGTCATAATTGCCAGTATGTATTGAGTGAGAGTCAATTTAGACCATATGTGGATCCTGCTGCATACATATCTTCTGGAGAACCTTTAAACAAAAAAGAAATTGATGAACTAGAATTCCAACATTTCGATAGAGTGGTTACTTTAATTAATGAGCCTACAGTTTTTAATGTTGTTAATGGGAGTAATTTAAGTATTGGTAATAGTGAAGACAATGGCACATTCGTACTGCGTTTAAATCAGGGGGCAAACTTAGATAGTGGCGTATTTAAGGGCTTTACTATGTTTGATAAAGAGAAAATGTCCTTATCGGCACCAAAAGCAAAATACTGGTTAGAAGATCTTAAATATTTATCTAAATATGATGATGAACATTCAAGCGTGGGATTGGCTACTCTTAAGAAGACAGATGGCCTTTACTTAAAACCTCAAAAAATGGATCAAATTTTTGATTTTTCATATTTGGGTAGAAGTAAGGAGTCAATAGCAATTAGATCTGCCTTGATTTCAGCAACACAAATTCTTATTCAAAGAGCAGCTTTGGAATTAGATATAGCTCCAGAAGAATTTGAACAAATTGAACCAAAATTAATTGAAAGTATACCCGTATTGCAGATTTGTGATCAGTTAGCCAATGGTGCTGGATTTTCTCAAAAATTAAGTGAAATTATAGAAGGCACTGGTTCACCACTTATACTTAAATTAATAAAATCTATTTTATCAGATTATCATGATCCTTTGGGTATGAAGCTTAGTACAGAGGTACATAAAGCCTCGTGTTTAGGGGCTTGTTATAAGTGTATCCAACGCTATGGCAATAGGACCTATCATGGACTGTTAGATTGGCGACTTGGATTAGGCTTTTTGCGATTATTGTATGATCCAAAATATAAATGTGGGTTAGACGGTAACTTTAGATATATTGAGCTTGAGAATTGGCATGACCAAGTTGAAGAAAGTTTAATAAATGTAAATATGTTGAAACCATCTATTTATAGTCCTCCAAAATTAAGAGAAATTAATGGCTTAAATTTATGGTCTATTGAAAATATAAAAAATGGTAAAAAGTATTTTGTAATTCATCCATTTTGGTCAAAAATCTATATGGAGAAATTGTTAGGGTTGAGTATTGATTCAGCTGATAGTAAGTTGATTAATTCATTTGAGGTATTACATATGCCACAAAATATTTTTTGAGTAAGCAAGATATTAGTCCGTGAGATCTGACAGTAGCGAATACTATTGTCAGATCGCTTTGTTGCATAAAGATTTAAAGATTATAGCTACCTGAATCTACTCAGGTTTAAATGAAAAATTGGGTATGAGGTCGGCCTAATTTCGTAAATTTATTCAAGCATTAAAAGACTACATATGTTGCAAAGTCTCAAGTAGTGCGATTTAACGTAGATGAACCACAAAATTACTTAGTATTTTCTCTGTACGGTAAGTACGGTATAAGGTACTAAACGGTACTTTTTGACTAGGGCGTGTCATCAATTAGCTTGAGGAAAACCGCCTTGTCCCCATTATACTTTTATGACTAAACGCTATGCATTAAAAGATGAGCAGTGGGAACAGATTAAAGATCTGTTACCTGGACGAATGGG
>NZ_VPCT01000022.1:0-28365 GCF_013418055.1 Acinetobacter sp. YH12208 | reverse complement strand
AGAAAGTAACTTAGACCAGTGTTGATCATTCAGCATTGTACGAGGCATAGCGAGAAGTAAATTTGGTTTGGCGATTAAATTTTACTTTCTCGCTATTTTTTTGAACAGAAAATGTCAACAGACCCTAATGGAATGACTTTAAATTCACTTTTATAACTAAGCAAAGCCACAATTAATCAGAAATTATGATAAGATCAGCTTTCTTAAAAAATGTGTTTTTTATAAAGATGAATTGCTTAGGTAATTTTTACTGTCTTTAGCACATTTTATTATTTTTTCTTTTTTTTAATTCACATCCTATTTTGAACAGATTTTTAATCGCTCAATTTAGGATTGTATTTGCTTATCTTTATAATGCTTATATTTCAAATCCTAAATTGTGACACTCAAAATTGGAGAGGTAATTAAGAACTCAAAACTAATGGAGATAGCAATGGATCGAATTGCAATTATTGGTGCTGGCCCAAGTGGCATGGCCCAATTAAGAGCGTTTCAGTCAGCAAAGGCCAAAGGTCTACAAGTTCCTGAAATTGTATGTTTCGAAAAACAAAATGATTGGGGCGGGCTATGGAACTATACTTGGCGCACTGGTATAGATGAACATGGGGAACCTGTCCACGGCAGTATGTACCGCTATTTATGGTCAAATGGCCCCAAAGAAGCGCTAGAATTTGCCGATTATACTTTTGATGAACATTTCAAAAAACCAATCGCTTCATATCCACCACGTGCAGTACTGTGGGATTACATCAAAGGCCGTGCAGAAAAAGCACAGGTCAAAGATTTAGTTCGTTTCAATAGTGCCGTTCAGCATATTGCCTATGATGAAACAACGCAAAAATTCACGGTAGATGTCGAAGATTATACACAACAACAGCATTATTCAGAACAATTTGATTATGTTGTCGTTGCATCTGGACACTTCTCTACCCCACGCGTTCCTGTTTATGAAGGCTTTGATCAATTCCATGGTCGCATTTTACACGCACACGACTTCCGTGATGCGCTGGAATTTAAAGGCAAGTCTGTGTTATTGGTTGGCAGCAGCTACTCTGCCGAAGACATTGGTTCGCAATGTTATAAATACGGTGCTAAGCAAATTTACAGTTGCTATCGTAGTAAAGCCATGGGCTTTAAATGGCCTAAAAACTGGTCTGAAAAGCCACAATTACTGCGTGTAGATGAAAATACTGCTTATTTTAGTGATGGAACATCTGCCAAAATTGATGCCATTATTTTATGCACAGGCTATTTGCACCACTTCCCATTTATTGAAGATAACCTACGCCTCAGAACACATAACTGCCTTTATCCGCAGGGTTTATATCAGGGTGTGGTGTGGGAAAAGAATCCTCGCTTGTTCTACTTGGGCATGCAAGATCAATGGTACACCTTCAATATGTTCGATGCGCAAGCATGGTTTGTCCGTGATGTGATTTTGGGCAAAATTGCTTTACCAAGCACGGCAGAAATGCAGAGCCATACGCAGACCTTACATCAAAAAGAGCAGCGCCTATTGAACGATGAACAATCTGCCCGCTTCCAAGGTGACTACATCAAACGCCTGATTGCGCAGACGGACTATCCATCATTCAATATTGATGCAGTGCATGATATTTTCATGCAATGGAAAAAGCATAAAAAAGAAAACATTATGGGCTTTAGAGATAAAGTCTATCGCTCAGTAATGACTGGAAAAATGGCTAAGCCACATCACACGCCATGGTTATATGCGCTAGATGATTCTTTAGAAAACTATTTGGAAGATGAAGCACAACGTGAAGCGATGTAAGGCTTAATCACAAAAAGCCACACAATACGCAGCAAAATAGCCAACAAGCCCCATAAGTTATGGTCATGGGGTTTGTTGTTTGGACTGCCACCACTCTCCGAGACAAATAAGGCCGTACAGCCTTTACGACGTAACAACCCTGATGAACATGAACCTCTCGAAGCAAAGAAAGAAATCCTTTGCCTTAAAGCACCGAACGTTTCAATTGCTTCGGTCGCTTTGCAACATGGATTGAATACAAATCTTGTATCCAAATGGATTCGCTTAATTGATGGTAAGCCAGGGAATGATCGCTCACCACTACCGAATAAACCTGCATTTATTGCCTTATCTTGCTCTGCACCATTAGATCCTACTCCTACTGACATGTTAACGGTTCAAATTACTTTACCCCACTCAAAAGCAGAAATTGGCTTGAAATGGCAAGTATCAGAAATATCTGCTTTAGCAGAATTACTCAAGGCACTTGCAACATGATCCATATCGATGAAATCTGGCTCTCTACCCAGCCGATGGACATGCGTGCGGGTATGGATACTGCCATGGCTCAGGTGCTGAGAGCCTTTGGCTCGATCAAACCGCATTGCGCCTACCTGTTCTGTAATAAGCGTGGCCATCGCATGAAAGTGCTGGTGCATGATGGATTGG
Organism: Acinetobacter sp. YH12208; assembly: GCF_013418055.1. NCBI lineage: Bacteria > Pseudomonadati > Pseudomonadota > Gammaproteobacteria > Moraxellales > Moraxellaceae > Acinetobacter > Acinetobacter sp. YH12208. The sequence goes on along the minus strand of NZ_VPCT01000022.1, from coordinate 25,925 downwards.
GCATCTGGCTGTGTGCCCGGCGGCTGGAACAGGGTAAATTTCACTGGGCTCAGATTCACCAGGGTGAAACCGTAGCCCTCAGCCCAGAGCAGTTGCAGGCACTGATCCAGGGTTTACCCTGGCAGAGAATTGGACGACAGCAGGTGGTGACGATGCTCTAAACCAGGCTCGTACATTCTGCTATTCTCCAAACGTTCTATTTCATTCTCTTCATGACCTCAGGCATACTGCGGTCATGAAAACGCTGCCTGATTTAAACCAACTGACCCATGAGCAACTGCTGGAATTTACCCGGCAATTGGCGATGCAGCATCAGTCTTTGGCACAATCAAATCAGCAATTAGATGCCAAAGTTCAACATCTGGAAGTCACCAATCAACAATTAGATGGCAAAGTTCAACATCTGGAAGCATGCAACCAACATCTCTCTATTCTCACTCAAAAATACGAGCATGAACTGGCTCTGTTTAAAAAGCACAAATTCGCCCAAAAGAATGAACACCTAACAGCAAAACAAATCCATCTGTGGGACGAAGCAGTCGAAGAGGATATCGCAGCCGTTGATCTGGAACTGGAGCGGCTGAATGCAGATAAAACTGATGCAGCGACACAGAAAGCCACAGTCAACAAACCTAAACGTCGACTGCTGCCAGATCATCTACACACCATCCGTATTGAGCATGAACCTGCATCAACCCAATGCAGTTGTGGCTGCCAGTTACGTCGTATCGGCGAAGATATCAGTGAAAAACTGCATTTCAGACCGGCACAGTTCTACAAGGAACAGCATGTCCGTGGCAAATGGGTCTGTGATCAGTGCGACACTCTGACTCAGCAAGCGATGCCTGCCTATGTGATTGATAAAGGCATTGCTTCACCTGAATTGCTCAGCCATGTGCTGGTATCGAAGTATGCCGATCATTTGCCGCTGTACCGTCAGCGCCTGATCTATCAGCGGGCGGGCATTGATCTGTCCAGATCTACTTTATCTGACTGGATTGGTTGCTGCGGTGTGGAACTGGAACCTCTGGCCAATGCCTTAAAACAGGTGGTGCTGCAACAGCGGGTGATCCATGCCGATGAAACGCCGGTCACCATCATGCGGATGGGTGATGATGAGAAAAAACCGAAGAAAGGTTATGTCTGGGCCTATGCCACTACACAGTACAATCCAGTTCAAGCGGTGATCTATGACTTTCAGGATAGCCGTTCAGGTCAGCATGCTGAAGAGTTCCTGAATGGCTGGCAGGGTCATCTGGTCTGTGATGATTACAGTGGTTATAAAGCACGCTTTAAATCAGGCCAGGTCATTGAGGTGGGCTGCATGGCACATGCACGTCGTAAATTTCATGAACTGCATGTGACCGGGAAAAGTCAGATCGCTGAACAGGCATTAGTGCTGATTCAGAAACTGTATGCCATAGAAGCAGAACTCAGGAAAAAGACCGATGGTACAGCAGAACATCGCCGCGAATACCGGCAACAGCATAGCCAAACGGTGATGCAACAACTGTATGAATGGCTCAGCCAACATTATCTGGCGGTGCCATCGAGTTCTCCAACTGCCAAGGCGATCAATTACAGCCTAAAACGTTGGCAGGCACTCTGCCGCTATCTGAATGATGGCAATTTGCCTATAGATATGAGCAGCATTGCTGCGCAAGGGATTGAAAATCAGATGCGCCCCTGGGCGTTGGGACGTAAGAACTGGCTGTTTGCTGGCTCGCTGCGCAGCGGCCAACGAGCTGCCAATATCATGACTTTAATCCAGTCAGCAAAGCTGAATGGACTGGATCCGTATGCCTATTTAAGTGATGTGCTGAAAAGGCTGCCGACGCATAAAGTCACCCAAATAGAAGAATTACTGCCACACCGCTGGAAATCCGACCAAAATTAAAAAATAGGTATGGGGTTCAGCGGACGCTTACCCGACACCAAACAGCCCTGCTGCAAAACCAGCAAAAGCACCGATGACTAAAAAGGTTATAAGTTCCACAATAGACTAACTTTAAAAAATGAAAGGATTAAGGCGTTGAATTAAGCGTGTTCCAACTGACCCACTTGATGATAAGCACGGTTAAAATACACCAGGCTTTCTTCTTGATCGCTTTGTTGAACTTGAAGCACACGACACATGAAAATACTGTGTGTACCCACTTGCTGAATGTCCTGAATTTCACAGTCAAAACTGACCAAGGCATCTTGCAAAATAGGTGAACCAGTTTCCAACGCACTCCACTCACCTAAGTTGAAACGCTCTTCAGAACTGAATTTACTTGAAGCAAAAGCATTTGAAAGCTGTTCATGCTGAGTACTTAGTACGTTTACAGCCAAGACTTTATTTTCAACAAAATGGGCATGTGAACGGGAGGATTGATTCATACAGACCAATAACGTTGGCGGTGTATCCGTCACGCTACATACGGCAGATGCAGTAAATCCATGCATACCTGCTTTACTCGCAGTCGTAATAACATTCACTGCTGTGGTGAGTAAAGACATTGCATTTCTAAAGTCTGTTGCTTCAATCATCTCTTTCATCTCAAATGTACATATCACGTGCTCGTGCTTTAAGTAGAACAAATCATCTTGCAATAATTTGCCCCTGCTTCGCACGAGACTACGTTTGATTAAGCTTCTAGCTCTTTACGAACAATGGCAGCACCTGCGCTTAAAGCCTCAAGCTTGCCACGTGCAACTTGGCGAGAAAGTGGTGTCATACCACAGTTGGTTGAAGGATAGAGTTTATCTGCATCAACAAATTGAAGTGCTTTACGTAAGGTATTCGCCACTTCTTCTGCAGTTTCAACTTTGCTAGTTGCTACATCAATGGCACCCACCATCACTTTCTTACCACGGATCAATTCAATCAAATCCATTGGTACACGTGAGTTTTGGCATTCAAGTGAAATAATATCGAGCTTAGATTGTTGTAGTTTCGGGAATGACTCTTCGTATTGACGCCATTCATTACCTAAAGTTTGTTTCCAATCTGTATTGGCTTTAATGCCGTAACCATAGCAAATATGAACTGCAGTTTCACATTTTAGACCTTCAAGTGCACGTTCTAAGGTTGGTACACCCCAGTCATTCACTTCATCAAAGAATACGTTAAACGCAGGTTCATCAAATTGGATAATGTCTACGCCTGCTGCTTCAAGTTCTAAAGCTTCTTGGTTCAAAATTTTGGCAAATTCCCAAGCCAGTTTTTCACGGCTCTTGTAGTGTCCGTCAAAAAGTGTATCAATCATGGTCATTGGACCAGGCAACGCCCATTTAATTGGCTGACTGGTTTGGCTGCGTAAAAATTTCGCATCGTCTACAAACACTGCTTTTTTACGAGAAACTTCACCCACAACTGAAGGTACACTTGCATCATAACGATTACGAATACGCATGGTTTCACGCTTTTCGAAATCTACACCTTCAAGATGTTCAATAAACGTGGTTACAAAGTGCTGACGGGTTTGCTCACCATCACTCACGATATCGATACCTGCAGTGACTTGCTCATGTAATGATAATTTCAAAGCATCACGTTTAGCTTCTAATAATTCTTCGCCTTCAAGCTTCCATGCAGACCATAATTTTTCAGGTTCAGCTAACCAAGACGGTTTTGGCAAGCTACCCGCAGTTGAAGTTGGGAGTAAAAGTTTCGGTTGTGTAAGCGCCATGTCTAATCTTCTTTGTCTAAATTCGTAAATCTGTTTATCAATTTAATGGATTAAGCAGCTGTTTCGACTTCGAAATTTGCAGCCCATTCATTTAAAATGTCTTGATAAGGCTTAATGAAGTTTTCTTCCGTCCATTTACCTTGTTTAACTGCAAGCTCACCACGTTCCACACGGTCATAGACCACACGTGTAAGTGAATAATCGCCATAGCTTAGACTTGGTTGATACACCACACCTGCAGGAGAGTTGGTGTTGTAAATTTCAGGACGATAGATCCGTTGGAAACTTTCCATGGTCGCAATAGCACTGATCAATTCAAAATCAGTATAATCACGGACTAAATCGCCAGCGAAATAGAATGCTAATGGTGCATTACCACCTTCTGGTTTAAAGTAGCGTACACGTAAACCCATTTTGGCAAAATATTCATCGGTACGTGAATATTCATCATTTTTGTATTCCACACCCAAAATAGGATGTACGTTGGCTGTACGGAAATACGTTTTAGAGGTTGAAACGCTTAAGCAAATGACAGGTTGTTTTTTAAATTCTGCTTTAAATACATCTGAATTGACTAAATGTTGATAAAGCTTGCCATGTAGATTGCCAAAATCTTCAGGTTTTTCACCTACACCACAACCCAATTGTGGCAATACCACGCTGAAGTCGTAATCACGCACATAAGATGAGAAGCTATTGCCGATCATGCCTTCAATACGCTCACCTGTTTGATGGTCAATCACAACACTTTTAAGTGTTTCAATAAATGGGAAAGTTTGACCATTACCTTCAATATCAATTTCCGCAGAAATAATGTCAATCTCAAGTGAATAGCGATCACCTTTCGGGTTATCAACGGTTGCCAAGCTATTAAAACGGTTGTTGATCATCGCAAGGGTACGACGCAAGTTTTCTTCACGGCTTTCCCCACGTGCCAAATTGGCAAAGTTTGTGGTTAAACGTGTGTTTTCTGCTGGTGTATAATTCTCATCAAAACGGATACGTTTAATTGAACACTCAAATGCTGTACTCATGGAGATTGCCACCTAAAAATTTTATAAAAAGTTAAATTTCTGAATGGCTATATTTAAACGTGAATAAGAAAGTGAGTAAAACGATATAAATTCAGCTTAAGATGAGAAATACTCATCTTAATAAATTAAAGATGCTGAGGATTTTTAGTTATTCAGTAAGCTAAGCGGCTATCTAAAATCTTTATCTGAAATTGGTAATGTTTTTTGCAACTCTACCAAAGATAGAACCGTACCGGGTTTGTCGGAGACTCAATATTCTGAGAGACTATTCCGATGACAAAATTAAAATATACCCCTGAAATCAGAGAAAGAGCGGTTCAATTACTAATTGAATCTGAAAAAGATTATCCTTCTACTTGGGCTGCAATCACAGCAATTGCGCCTAAGATTGGTTGTACTCCTGAAACACTTCGTGCCTGGCATCAAAAGCATTTAGATCAGCAAAATCCTATTAAAGTACAACAGATATCTGATCAAGAAAAAATGAAGCAAATGGAACGTGAAATTAAAGAATTAAAGCGTGCCAATGAAATTCTACGTAAAGCAGCCGCTTTTTTCGCCCAGGCGGAGCTCGACCGCCCATACAAATAATGGTGGATTTTATCCATAACAATAAAGATCGATATGGTGTTGATGCGATTTGTAGGATTTTACCGATCGCAGCTTCAACCTATTACCGGACTTTAGATCTCACAGTAAATCCAGAACATCGAGCGAAACGAGATCTACATGATGAGCATCATGCTGAACAAATTAAACGAATTTGGAAGGAAAGTTCAGGTCGATATGGTGTACGTAAAGTCTGGCAAAAATTAAAACGTGAGGGTTATGTTATTGCACGTTGTACAGTTGCTCGATTGATGCAAAAGCTAGGTATACAAGGTGTTTGGCGTGGTAAGAATAAACAAACCACCCGTAACCGAGATGACCAAAAACGGGCAGATGATTTAGTGAAACGTAATTTTAATGCTGATCATCCAAACCAACTATGGGTGGGTGACTTTACCTATATTCAAACTCATTCAGGCTGGGTCTATACCGCATTTGTTATTGATGTGTTCTCACGAGCAATTGTTGGATGGAAAGTATCTACACGGATGAATACAGATATGGTGCTCGATGCATTGGAGCAAGCATTGCACGATCGAGGCATGCCAAAGAATGTGATTCATCATTCCGATAGAGGTGTTCAATATTTTTCTATTCGCTATACCAATCGTTTAGAAGCTGCAAATTTACGAGCATCAGTCGGTACAACTGGTGATTCATACGATAATGCTCTGGCTGAAACGGTGAATGGCTTATACAAAACAGAGGTGATTGAATATTTAAAAGCAGATTGGCAAGGTTTAGCAGATGTACAACTTGCGACACTAAACTGGGTAGATTGGTTCAATAAAAAGCGTGTACACAGTGCACTGGGTTATGTATCGCCTTTTGAGTTTGAAGCAATGTACTATGATAAGATTAACCCGTTAGGTCAGGTGGCCTAACTTAAATAAAAAAGTCTCCGACAAACCCGGTACGGTTCAAAATAACTTTAAAATTTTCTTAGTGAGCAAGATGGCCAATACTTATTAGAAGAAAAATCTTTTGTTTATGATGCTGAAAATGATCAATTTCTAGAATCGGATATACAGGCATTTTATTCCCTTTTATCTGCAATTCTAGACTGGCAAGACCCGCCTTTTAAAGGCAGTTTTCCTATGTAATAACATCGATAAATCAGAATTAGGATTGTAAATTTTTCACCCACCGAATTTTTTTGTGCTAGCTGTTATAATGCGCCAAATTGCTGCCAAGTCTCATCATTATGTAAAGAGTCATAATAATTTTGCAGTTCTACTAAATCATAATATTGAATATAAGCTAATAGCAATAGGCCGAGGATCAGTCCAACTTTAAGACAACTAAGTCTATTTGGCTTTCTATATAAATTATCTATTCCAAAAGCAGTTAGAATTAAAGAAGGAACCAATACAATTGTTTTTAAATGGTTTAGAAAGTGAATTCCATGTGTATACAATAACCCAATAATAAGCAAAACTATCCCTAAACTGGTGTAAATACGGTCATGCAGAGAAGTGCGTAACGCGAAATTACATTGAAAAGCTAAAATAAAAGTTGCAAATAAATAAAAACCAGTTCCACCAATAATGAACGTATAAATTGCATTGAATAGGCAATAAGCCAACAACACTGATAGTGCGAAAGAATAGAGTTTGGTATAGAGAATGTGTGAAAAGGTGAAAATCTGTTTCATAATTTGCTCTATTGAAAACTCACATCCTATTAAAAGAGGATTTGAAGCTTAACATACTATTCACTTTTTGCCACTGGGGCATGTTTTTTTAGTGTTGGAGATGGCTTGAATAAATGTCGCGTACGAGTAGAGCTTAGACCACAGATTATTAAACACAGCGTCCCTCCAATAAGTACTGCTGGCACCACAGAAAAATAGCGCGTCATCAGGCTCATGTGTAGGGCACCGAGCTGATTGCCTGAAGTGACTAATATGCCATTTAAAGCCGCTACACGCCCTAATAGTGCTTTTGGGGGGAGTTGCTGTAATAAAGTTTGTCGAATGACCATGCTAATGCTATCAAAGGCACCGATTAAAACAAGGAAGAAGACTGAGAGCCAAACATGGGAGGATAGTGCAAAGGCTAAAATACATAAAGCAATTGCAAAACTACTATAGAGCATATTTCTCCATGCATTTTGCATCGGAGAATAACAGGTCAACATCAACATCATGATACAGGCGCCAATAGCTGGTGCAGCTCTGAGTATACCTAAGCCTTCAACACCAAGATGCAGGATATCGTGTGCAAAAATAGGCAGTAAGATAATGACACTACAAAAAAGCATGACGCTGAGATCCAGCAACATACTCCAAAACATTAGTGGATGTTTAAAAATAAACAAATAGGCTTCTTTCAAACTTTTGCTCAAATGCTGTTTATGTGGGCTAGGGAATTGACGAGGACTTAATCTGAATAAGCAGATGCTACCCACGCAACACAAGAAAAAAACAATAAAGAGGGTCTTTTCAAGCCCAAGTTGGCCGAGTAAAAGTCCTGCGCATAAAGGCGCTAAAATGCCGCCTATTTGCCAAATGAGCGCGGTCCATGTGGCTGCATTGCTATAGGCTGACTCGGGGGTTAGAAAAGGGCGTAATGAATTAAATGATGGGCTGTAAATGCCTCTAAGTATGCCTAAGCAAAAGATGAGGCTATAAATGCCGCATAAAAGTGTATTTTGTTGAATGTGCTGTTGTTGGTACTGAGAAAAAAGAATAATAAATAATAATGGAATTAAAGTGCTACAGCTAAAACTCCACTGCACAATTTTTTGTCGGTTATAGCGATCAGCCCAGTCGCCACTGATCAGGGAGAGGCAAATAAAGGGGAGTAACTCAATTAAGGCAATCATGCCAAGGCTGAGTGGATTTTGAGTGAGTTGATAGATACTATAGGCAATGACGACTTCTTGAATCATGATGGTTAGAATTAAGCACAACTGATTGACACTCAGAAGTGAAAAATCACGTGAACGAAAAGCCAAAAAAGCATCGGAATGGAAAAGCGACATAAACAGAATAGTTTCAAATATGAATTAAAAAAGGATGGCGCAAAGTCCATCCTTTTTAGGGTTTAAAGCAGATTACTGTGCTTTTGCTACCGCAATAGTTTCGTCATTTGCAGCTTTAGCCATAGGTGTATATTTCAAACCAAGGGTTGTGCTGGTGTATTGGCGAACTTGGTCAAGAAGCACAGGATTAGTGCTGAGTTCTTGTTGGTACGATTTTACAATTTCATGTAATTTCGGATTCCATTTACCTGCTACTTGCTGAGGGAATGCTTTTTCAAGCAAGCTCAACATAATATAAGGGGAAGTTGAAGCACCAGGAGACGCACCTAATAGGGCAGTCACAGCACCATCTTGTGATGCAAAAATCTCGGTACCAAATTGCAAGCTTGCAGGTTTGCCTGGTTCTTTCTTAATGATTTGAACACGTTGACCACCTTGATTCATGCGCCAGTCTTCTGGTTTTGCATCAGGATAGTATTTTTTCAACTCATTAAAACGGTCTTCATCGGTCATCATGACTTGGCTAACTAAGTATTTCACCAAATCAAGATTTTCCATACCCACAGCAGTCATTGGTAAAACGTTGTTCTTAGTGGTTGATTTCAATAAATCAAGCTGAGAACCTTGTTTTAAGAACTTGTTTGAATAAGTCGCAAATGGGCCAAACAACACATATTTTTTACCGTCGATATAACGTGTATCAATATGTGGAACAGACATTGGAGGTGCGCCTAATTCAGCACGGCCATAAACTTTTGCAGTATGACCTTCAGTGACTTTCGGGTTGTCGGTCATTAAGAACACGCCACCTACAGGGAAGCCAGCATATTGCTTCGCTTCTGGTAAGCCTGTCATTTGTAAAAGTTTAACTGCTGCACCGCCTGCACCAATGAAGACAAAGCGCGTTTTCACGTGATCTGTTTTACCTGTAGTGAGGTTTTTAAATGCAACCGTCCACGTTTTATCATCGTTTTGGCTAATGCCAGTCACTTCAGTCGATGTTTGTAGTTTGAAGTTAGATTGTTTTTTAAGGTGATCGACCAATTGAGTGGTGATCGAACCATAGTTCACATCCGAACCTACATCCATGCGTGTTGCAGCTACTTTCTGTGCAGCATCACGGCCATTCATTACCAATGGTGCCCATTGTTTAATTTCAGCAGGATTCTCAGAGAATTTCATGCCATAGAACATTGGGTTTTTAACCATTGCAGCATAACGTTTTTCTAGGAAATTCACGTTATCGCCCCAAACGAAGGCAATGTGCGGCACAGGATTGATAAAGCTATTTGGTTGACCCAAAACACCTTCTTTCACCTGATAAGACCAGAACTGTTTTGCAACTTCAAATTGTTCCGCAACGTTCACAGCTTTAGAAATGTCCATTTTTCCATCTTTTTCAGAGGTATAGTTCATTTCCATAAAGCCAGAGTGGCCTGTACCAGCATTGTTGAAGCCGTTTGAGCTTTCTTGGGCAACATTGTCTAGGCGTTCATACATGCGAATTTGCCAGTTTGGCTCAAGCTCGCTTAGATATGTGCCTAAAGTTGCACTCATGATCCCACCGCCCACTAAGACTGCGTCAACAACAGGCTCATTGCTGGTGGTTTGAATTTTTTTAGACGCGATAGGTCTAAATAAAAAGATTAGTGCTGCAATAATAAGCAGAACGATGAATACCAATAGGTATTTTAAAAATTTATTCATGCGATTATGACCATGGAGGGCAGGTTTGGATCGCTTTATAGCGAAGACAAGAATAACAATTATGGTGATAGGAACACTTGTAAAGAATTAGCTTAGAGAATTGAAGTAATACTCAAAATTACAAGTATGCAAAGATTAACGTTCGAAGCTATCACACATTTTTGATTGATGGATATTTTAGACTAAATACATATTGACTTAGTGATTTTTATTGTAAATGAACATGATTAAAATAGACCTCTTGCGAAAGTAAAAACTGCCTCAATATAGATTTCATGAAATATCAGAAATTAAATCGTTTTTCAGATTCTGAATTCCAGCGCTTGGTTGGTGTACCTCGAGCAGTTTTTAGTGAAATGGTCGAAGTTTTAAAAGAAGCAGAATCACTTAAAAAGAAATTAGGGCGTCCTCATACTTTAGCTATAGAGGATCAATTATTATTAACACTCAATTACTTACGGAGCTACAACACCCAATTGGAATTGGCGGCAAATTACCATATCGCTGAAAGTAATGTGAATCGAACTATTAAAAAGGTTGAAGATGCATTAATGAAATCAAGACGTTTTACCCTGCCAAAACGAAGCATTACCACAGCAGACGAACAATTTAACTGGGTAATTATTGATGCGACAGAATGTTTAATAGAACGCCCGAAAAAAAATCAGAGTAAGTTCTACAGTGGTAAAAAGAAGAAACATACGTTAAAAGCCCAAGTGATCTATCATCCGAAGAGCAAACAAATCATAGGAGTAGATATATCGTCTGGCAGTCAGCATGATATTAAATTGGCAAGAAAAACAGTTAAGAAATTCAAACATTGTGAATATATTATGACCGATTTAGGTTACTATGGATTAGAGCAAGATGGCTTTAAATTATTGATGCCAATAAAGAAAAAGAAGAATTTACCCTTATTTGATGTTGAGAAAAAGTACAATAAAATGATTGGAAAAATACGAGTTGTGATCGAACACATCAATAGTCAATTGAAAACATTTAGAATACTAAGTGAACGCTATCGAAATAGACGGAAAAGATTCGGTTTACGCATTAACTTAATCGCTGCACTGGTAAACCGGATGAACTTGCAATAACGACTTTCGCAAGAGATCTATTATAAATACCAATGATGTTGGTTTTTATTGGTTTTTATTTTAATTCAATATCTGGGTTAAAAAATCAGATGTTGAATATTTACACAAATACTCAGTAATTTATGAAAAAGAAGCTTATAACTTGTTTCAAGATTACTTTCCAACGGCTTTATTGCACAAAGATTTGAAAGGCAAAGCGCCCCTAATTGAGCCAAATTTAAGGTGGACCGTACCGGGTTTGTCGGAGAGTCAATATTCTGAGAGACTATCCCGATGACAAAATTAAAATATACCCCTGAAATCAGAGAAAGAGCGGTTCAATTATTGATTGAATCTGAAAAAGATTATCCTTCTACTTGGGCTGCAATCACAGCAATTGCGCCTAAGATTGGTTGTACTCCTGAAACACTTCGTGCCTGGCATCAAAAGCATTTAGATCAGCAAAATCCTATTAAAGTACAACAGATATCTGATCAAGAAAAAATGAAGCAAATGGAACGTGAAATTAAAGAATTAAAGCGTGCCAATGAAATTCTACGTAAAGCAGCCGCTTTTTTCGCCCAGGCGGAGCTCGACCGCCCACACAAATAATGGTGGATTTCATCCATAACAATAAAGATCGATATGGTGTTGATGCGATTTGTAGGATTTTACCGATCGCAGCTTCAACCTATTACCGAACTTTAGATCTCGCTGACAATCCAGAACATCGAGCGAAACGAGATCTACATGATGAGCATCATGCTGAACAAATTAAACGAATTTGGAAGGAAAGTTTAGGTCGATATGGTGTACGTAAAGTTTGGCAAAAATTGAAACGTGAAGGCTATGTTATTGCACGTTGTACAGTTGCTCGATTGATGCAGAAGCTAGATATACAAGGTGTTTGGCGTGGTAAGAACAAACACACTACCCGCAACCGAGATGATCAAAAACGAGCAGATGATTTAGTGAAACGTAATTTTAGTGCTGATCGACCTGACCAATTATGGGTCAGTGACTTTACGTATATTCAAACTCATTCAGGCTGGGTCTATACCGCCTTTATTATTGATGTGTTCTCACGAGCAATTGTTGGATGGAAAGTATCTACACGGATGAATACAGATATGGTGCTCGATGCATTGGAGCAAGCATTGCACGATCGAGGCATGCCAAAGAATGTGATTCATCATTCCGACAGGGGTGTGCAATATCTTTCGATTCGCTATACCAATCGTTTAGAAGCAGCAAATTTACGAGCATCAGTCGGTACAACTGGTGATTCATACGATAATGCTTTGGCTGAAACGGTGAATGGCTTATACAAAACAGAGGTGATTGAATATTTAAAAGCAGATTGGCAAGGTTTAGCAGATGTACAACTTGCGACACTAAACTGGGTAGATTGGTTCAATAAAAAGCGTGTACACAGTGCACTGGGTTACAAGTCGCCTTTTGAGTTTGAAGCAATGTACTATGATAAGATTAACCCGTTAGGTCAGGTGGCCTAACTTAAATAAAAAAGTCTCCGACAAACCCGGTACGGTTCATTTCGTATTCGCTATTTCCATAAGGTTACCCTAATTCTTGTATCGCTCCTGACATAATAACATAACTAATAAGTAACCATGAATCATAGAGCAGAAATGTGAATAGTCATAACATGGGGTTACACTTCAAATGCCAATTTAAGACTTGCAAAATTAATGGTTAATTAATTGGTTACTAAGGACTAGCCAATCTAAATATAAATTTTATTTAACAATTACTTATAGAAATATGTGATGCGTATGATACGCATCATATTAATATCGCTTAAATTTGCTATAATTGAATTGAGCAGTGCATTTTATGGTTAGGTTAAATATTCATGAGTCTTACAGAAGTTAAGATACGCCAGGCTAAGCCAAAGGAAAAAATCTATTTTCTGGCAGATGATGATGGCTTAAGTTTGAAGGTAGAACCAAACGGACGTAAATCTTGGAGTTATCGTTATTCTATTAAAGGTACAAATAAACGTCCTCGCATAAAGTTAGGCGAATATCCTGTCACATCGTTAAAAGAGGCAAGAATTGTCCGGGATGAATATAAATTTAATGGTCATCAAAATAAACCACTGCATCAAAAAAACATAAAAAATTTCCAAGATGTTTGTGAAGAGTGGTTGGAATTTAAAATTAGAAATTCCTTTGAAGACAAACCACGATGCGGAGTCATTCAGCTTGCAAAAAAATGTTTGGATCAAGATGTTTACCCCAATATTGGAGTAATGCCATTTACTGAAGTTAAAAGATATGACTTGGTTAAAATTATTAAAACTATAGAATCTCGGAATGTAAAAGAACCTGTAAAGAAAGCCTATAGCTATTTAAATCAGATTTATGATTATGCTGTAGCAATGGGTTATTGTGAATATAATATTGCCATTGGTCTTCATAAAATATTAATCAATAATAAGATTAAAAAGAATTATCCGTATTTAAAATCAAGTGAGCTATCTAATTTTTTAGCTAGATTAAATAAGGTTAATACAGACCCTATCATTAAAAAAGCATTGTTATTTAAGTTATATACAGGTGTACGTGGTAGTGAATTACTGCTTTGTGAACCACATCAATTCGATTTGGATAAAAAAATATGGAAAATACCAGCCTTACATATTAAACAATATAGAAGAAAAGTTATTTTAGGTCATGATATTCCTGATTTTTTAGTTCCACTATCTGATCAAGCACTGGAAGTTGTAAAATCTGCACTAATCTGGTCTCATGGAGAGAAATATGTTTTTTCTAGTCCACGAAATAAAAATAAACCCATTCATTTTAATACGCTTAACTTGATTATTAGAAAAATGGGATACAGGAAAAATGAATTATCTTCTCATGGTTTACGCTCAACGTTTAGTACAATATTAAATGAATCTGGCTTATTTCAATCGAATTGGATTGAAGCACAGCTATCCCATACTGATAAAAATAAAACCCGTGCCAGCTATAATCATGCAGAATATTTTAATCAGCGTGTTGAGATGATGCAATGGTGGGGAGATTTTATAGATAATTGTACTCTATGATTATTAGATCTCATTCATAAATAAAAAAATGATCGTTATATTTAAATAGATATTAAAAGTTCCTTCAAACCCGGTACAGTTTATACGGTAATCACCCCCCAAAATTTACTATATTTATCACTTATAATTACTATAGTTAATTTTCTGGCACTGTTGCAAATAGTGATTTGAGTCGATGATGTTCCCTTTAAAAAGTGCTTAGAGACCGAAAACCCTGTTGATTAGACACACTTCACCCTGAGGCTGACCATAATAAAATGACGATGCTTGTCCTTTACGTAGTGCACGCATGACTTCAATACCTTTAATTGTGGCATAAGCAGTCTTCATAGATTTGAATCCTAATGTGGCCCTGATGATTCGCTTTAACTTACCATGATCACATTCAATGACATTATTTTTATACTTAATCTGCCTGTGCTCAATATCTACTGGACATTTTCCTTCTCGCTTTAATCGTGATAAAGCATGGCCATAGGTCGCTGCTTTATCTGTATTGATGACCCGTGGAATTTGCCATTTTTTCACCGTATTGAAGATCTTTCCTAGAAAACTATAGGCTGATTTACTGTTCCGTCTAGCGGAAAGGTAAAAGTCAATCGTATGACCCCGTTGATCAACTGCACGATACAGGTAAGTCCATCGCCCCTTCACTTTGATATAAGTCTCATCCATATGCCATGAATGTAAATCTGTAGGATTACGCCAATACCAGCGTAACCGTTTTTCCATTTCTGGAGCATAACGCTGAACCCAACGATAAATTGTACTGTGATCCACATTTATGCCTCGTTCAGCGAGCATTTCTTGAAGTTCACGATAGCTGATGCCATATTTACAATACCAACGAACAGCCCAAAGAATGATTTCACCTTGAAAGTGCCGACCGTGGAAGGGATTCATCTGCTGTATCTCGAAATAAATAAGATATTTAGCTTATCATGTCAGCCTATTTGCAACAGTGCCGAAATAAGTGCTTCAATATCCGCACTGGTGGGTAAACACGAAATAATGATATCCGCTTGTACGGCCTGTTCAATCGAAACCGCTTGTGTAGCAAATTGTGCTGCATGTGCTTGTGCTTTTGATTCGGTTCTATTCCAAACGCATACCTCTATACCGAGTTTTGGTAAATGTGATGCCATATGCCAACCCATGGCACCTAAACCGATAAATGAAACACTTTGAATCAAAACGTTATCCTCGTTACTTTTACTAAAGTTATTGTTTGCTGAATTTAAATTTTACGTTTATCGAGATGTTGGGCAAGCATGTCACCGCAGGCTTGCACCAGCATCACAATCACAATCAGTACCACAATCACGGCAAGCATAATTTGCATATCAAAGCGTTGATAACCATAACGATAGGCAATATCACCTAAGCCACCCGCACCAATCGCACCGGCAATCGCGGATGAGTTAATCATGGTCACAATGGTGACGGTAAAACCAGCCACAATGCCAGGCAGTGCTTCAGGTAACAGCACATGCCAAATAATTTGTTTTCGGTTACAGCCAATCGCCTGTGCGGCTTCAATCAAGCCCTGATCGACTTCACGTAAACTGACTTCGGCAATACGGGCAAAAAAAGGGGTTGCAGCAAGGGTTAAAGGCACAACTGCCGCCCAAACCCCATAACTTGTGCCAACAATAAAGCGGGTAATGGGAATTAAAGCGACCATCAAAATTAAGAAAGGAACTGAGCGGCTAATATTGACGATCCAGCCCAAGCTATGATTAATTTTTTTGGAAGGGTAAATCCCATGTTCAGAGGAACAGACCAGAATCACCGCCAAAGGTAAACCAATTAAAAAAGCCAAAAATGCCGAAACACCCACCATCAATAAGGTATCTGTTGTGCCGCTAATCAGAAGATCAATAAGTTGATTTTGCATAGCCGAGAACCTCGATGTTTACAATGTGTTGTTGTAGCTGGCTGGCAAGTGCCGCCAGATCGAGTTGGGTGTTTTCCACCGCCACAATAAAGGAACCGATCAAATGCCCCTGAATACTGTCGACATGGCTTTGATATAAATACACCGGCTGACCAAATGCTGCGGTTAAATCAGTTAAATTCGGTGCATTCACCAATGTAGTTTCATATCGCAGCTTTAAAACGCTGTGTGTAGTGGCTTCCGTTTTTGCAGCAGAAAGTTCAATCGGTAATTCGAGCTGTTCCAGGTTCAGCAACTCTTGGGTAATTTTTTGCTGCGGATTGGAAAACACCGACCACACTTGTCCTGACTCGACAATTTCCCCCTGATCAATCACCACGACTTGATCGCAAATTTCACGGATCACTTGCATTTCATGGGTGATCAGCACAATGGTAATACCTAATTTCTGGTTGATCTCTTTTAACAGCGCAAGCACGACGGAGGTGCTTTCGGGATCTAAAGCAGAGGTGGCTTCATCACAGAGCAGAATTTCAGGATGATGAACCAGAGCACGTGCAATACCGACACGTTGTTTTTGACCGCCGGAAAGTTGTGAGGGGTAGTGCTCCGCTTTATTTTCTAAGCCGACCAGTTGTAAAACTTCAGTGACCCGTGCATCGATTTCAGCAGCAGGATATTTGGCAATTTTAAGCGGCAGGGCAACATTCTCATGTACGGTTTTTGCCGACATCAAATTGAAATGCTGAAAAATCATGCCGATACGTTGGCGCAATTGGATTAATTCTTCATGATTTAAAGTGGCTAAATCTTGCTGATGGATATGAATATGTCCATCAGACATCCCTTCCAGACCATTTAGGGTACGAATTAACGAGGATTTTCCTGCACCACTTTTACCAATAATGCCGAAAATTTTTCCTTTTGGAATGTCTAAATTGATGTCTTTGAGTGCATGTACCTGTTTGCCTTGCACATGATAATATTTATTCAGTTGATGAATTTTGATATGCGGAATGGCAAACTCAACCGATGAACCGAAACTAACCATGGTATTTTCCTTATTTCCAGCCCGGGAACCAAAGTTTAGAACCAAAGTCGGCATCTAAAGCCGCTTTGACTTTTGGTGAATTTTGGTAAATATCGACAAACTTACGCAATTTTCCATCAACATCCTCATAGTCTTCACGCACGGCAAATAAAATCGCAAAACGTTTATCTGTATTTGAGTCGAACAATAAAGCATTTTCAGGATCCGCGGTTTTTGCCAGACGTAAATAATGTGGATAGCCAAATGCAAGATCCGCTTCATCAATGGCACGCGCAGTTTGTGGGCCTTCCACTTCAATGAATTGCAGTTTTTTCGGATTGCTGGCGATGTCTTTTAAGCTGGATAAAAAATTATCAGGTTGTTGCAGGCTAATCAGCTGTGCTTGTTGTAACAGTTGCAAAGCACGACCTTGATTGACTGGGTCATTTGGAATCACCACTTTGGCTTGATCAGGAAGCTCAGCAAAGCTGTTGTATTTTTTTGAATACAGACCGACATGGGTGGCAGCACCGACATCGAAGGCTTTAATTTTAAAATCAGTTTGTTTTTTTGCGTTATTTAAGAAAGGTTGATGCTGGAAGAAGTTGGCATCGATATCACCATGATTCAAGGTAATGTTCGGCGTATTCCAATCTGAAAATTCCACCAATTTAACATTCAGTCCTTGCACCTTGGCTTCTTCTGCCGCGACCTGTAAAGGTTTGGCAAAGGAAGGGCTTAGACCAATCACCAATTCATTGGAAGGGTTTGATTTTTGTTGATTCCAGATGATTAAACCAATCACGATGACCACCGTCACCACACCAATCAGTGTCCATTTTGTTTTTGCTGTTTGTGCCATTGCACACCTCTATATATTTTATTAAATCAGTTTTTATTGAGATTCATTTTTAAGCACGTTGTTTTTGTGCGGTTGCCTGTATGCCATAGCGGAATTGCTGCACAGGATGCTGCTCAGGCAGTCGATCACCGTTTTGGAACAATTTGTGGCGCAAACTGCCATCCTGATAAGCGGTTTTATAACGACCACGCTGTTGCAATTCCGGAATGACATAACGGATAAAATCTTGATGTGATTCAGGCGCAACGGTACGGGTCAGATTAAAACCATCGATGCCGGTGTCATCCAAGTATTGAATCAATTGCTCGGCAACATGGGCACCGCTACCAACAAAAATTGGATAACGTCCACCTAAAATGTGCTGTTTGCCAAGATCATTACGGGTGATGCTTTGCTCTTTAAATTTATTGTTGACCGAGACAATGCTGTTACTTTTTTGGTAAGGAATTGGCTCGTCAGGTGCAAACTGAGATAAATCGATACCGACTGAACTTGAATAATGCGCCAGACCCGCTTCAGGGCTGGCATAGTGAATATAATCCGCCAATTTTTCTTCAGCGAGCGCATCCGTTTCAGCACAAACCACGGTGATACCCACAAACAGTTTGAATGCTTCAGGATTACGGCCTTGTTGTGTGGCCAGCTCACGAATTCTGGCGACTTGGGCTTTCACTTTTTCAGCCGTGTCTGCACCAATAAATAGGGCTTCAGCATGCTGCGTTGCAAAAGCTAAACCACGAGGTGAAGCACCGGCTTGAAATAATACAGGGGTGCGCTGAATAGACGGTGCCACCTGGAACACACCCTGGCTTTGATAAAATTGGCCTTGGTGATGAATTGCATGCACTTTGCGTGGGTCGGTAAAAATACGATTGATCTTATCTTTTTGAATTGCCTCATCTTCCCATGAGCCTTCCCAAAACTGATAGCAGAGTTCTAAGAATTCTTCGGCTTGTTCATAACGCGTATCGTGTTCTTGTAAGCTGTGTTGACCGACCAAGCGTGCGGCACTGTCTAAATAACCGGTGACAATGTTCCAACCCATCCGACCTTGGCTTAAATGGTCGAGACTGGCAAAACGACGGGCAAATTGATAAGGCGACTCATAGCTTAAATTAACGGTAATCCCAAAGCCTAGGTGCTGAGTCACCGCTGCCATGGCAGAAACCAGTGTGGTTGGATCATGGCTGGGTAACTGAATCGATTCTTTTAAGGTCAGGTCTAAATTATTCTGATAGACATCATAGCTACCGGTGATGTCTGCAATAAATAACCCGTCGAATAAACCACCCTCCAGGGTCTTGGCTAAATCAGTCCAATAGCTGAGTTCATTAAAGCGATGGGATTGATCATTAGGATGTGCCCATAAACCATGGTTAATATGCCCGACACAGTTCATGTCAAAGGCATTCAGCAGTATTTTTTTTGCAGGATTTACTGATAAATGATGCGACATTAGAGCGTTCCTCGGCGTGGTGGCAGTACGGCATTCACGGCATAGTTGGCAATAAAGTAATATTTCCAACGGGATGCATCATGCAGGGTGTGTACCCGCGCATTACGCCAAAAACGATCCAAGCCATCTTCACGTTGGCTGCCACGGCTGCCAGCAAGTTCAATCAGTTTTGATGAGACTTTTAAAGTGGTTTCAGTGCTATGCGCACGCACTTTGGCAACATCTAAAGAAGCTTTAGCGATGTTCTCTTGGGTCGGTGAAGGTTTGGCCGCATCAATCGAACGAGCGGCCTGTTTAAGCAGGACTTCACTGGCACGGACATCGGCAATTAAACGACCCAGTTCGAATTTGGTCAGCGGATCATCTGTCGCTACATCGACCTTTGAGTCAATCCAAGGACGTGCTTGGCGTACACGAATTAATGTTTCTTCGAAGGCTGCACGGGCAATGCCGGTTTCAATCGCAGCATGCATCATTTGCGCAAACGGACCAACCAGTGTAGGTGATGAGAATGCCACATCAAATGGGACAATATCTTCTGCATTGACTTGCACTTGATGAAATTTGACTGAGCCACTGCCTGTGGTTTTTTGACCAAAACCAGTCCAGTCATCGGTGATGTCTAGTCCTGGGCTGTCGCGTGGTACAAAGACCAGAAATTCACGGTGGTGTTCATCTTTGACCAATGTTGGAATGCGGTGTGCAAACAAACTACCGGTACAATAAAATTTTTCACCGGAAATGTCATAGCCGTGTTCGGTTTTACGTAATATGGTCTGTTTTTGTGTAGAATTTTTGGTTTTGAACTCTGCAAGCGCATTGCCAAAACGTGCACCTTTTAAAACTTCGCCATAGAACTTTTGTTTTTGTGCAGGTGTACCGGTATTGCGTAACACTTCTAAGGCATAAAAGTGGTTTTGAGGAATCTGTCCGATTGAACCATCCACACCACTCATCAGTGCAATCACTTGCGCAACGGTATAACTGGATACATCAGCGCCGCCGTATTCTTTCGGCACGGTGATGGCCCATAAACCTGATTGGCTATAGGCTTCAATTTCCTCAAACGGCAAAATTCGGTCAGCATCACGTTGAATAGCGTTTTCTTTAAACTGGGCCGCAAGTTTTTTTGCAATCGCTAATGCCTCAGCATCCGAATGAATCACATGAATAGGCTGATTTTGCTGTAGGTAAATATTTTTTTGATACGATGTCATGACGCGATCCTTAAATCCAAGCATGGCGGGCAGGAAGGGTATTGTTGAGGTAATAGTCACCTAGAGCATGTAATTTCCAGCGAATTGGATCATGTAAGGTGTGTACACGTGCATTACGCCAGTGCTGGTCATAATTATGCTGCTGCAAACTTGCGCGGCTGCCACCGAGTTCCAGGAGTTTTTCTGAAATGTGTAATGCCGCATCATTGGCATAGACTTTTGCTTCTGCGACACGAATTGAGGCTAACGCGGCTTGTTGTTCAGTGAACTGGGTAAGTTGATCGAGTTCATCTAAATATTCAGCTGCTTCATCAAGCAATAAAATCGCAGCATCAAGCAGCACAATCGATTTGCCTACTTCTTGCAGGGTGTAATGTTCGAAGCTGGCTTTGTCTAAACCTGAATCAATGATGGGGCGTGCTTGTTTGACTGCAGAAATGGTGTCTGCAAGGGCAGCTTCAGCAATCCCGACATCAATCGCCACTTGCATGAGTTGTGAAAATGCCCCGCGATAATTCGGTTGATTTGCCAATAAACGCTCATCAAAAATGAGTAGGGGATTAACCTCGACATGGTCTAATTTGACCGTGCCACTTGAAGTGGTGCGCTGTCCAAAACCATTCCAGTTATCAATCACTTCAAGACCTGGTTGTGATCGTTCGACTAGCGTGAGCACCACATGTCCTTCCGGATGAATCGCTTTAATTGCCAGCCAGTCAGCAAAACTACTACCGGTTGAATAGAATTTTTCTCCCGTGACAAAGTAACGCTCATTTTCGATCGATAAGCGGGTATTTAGGGTTTTGCTGTCTTTGGTATTGCGCTCAGGGCCACCATTGGCGAGACGCTTGCCATGTAATATTTCGTTAAATACAAATGTTTTTTGTTGTTGTGAACCCATGATATTAATCATGTTCAATAGCGCAATCTGGTTCTGCGGAATTTGCCCTAAGCTTGAATCCGCCTTATTAATAATACGAAACACCTGTGCCAAGCTTTTATTCGACACAAAGGCACCACCGAACTCGCGTGGAATGCGAATTCCTCCTAAGCCTTTTTGACTAAACAAATTCACTTCTGCAAAAGGTAATTCACGATTTTGATCACGCTGGTTACGACCGCTGAGTGCAAAATCAGCAACATGATAAGCTGCATAAATCGCTTCACTATCATGTTCAATGACATGTGTATGCTTGGCAATGAGATAAGACATAAAGACACCTATAAATGAATGTCTTTAAGCTACGTTGAAACATATACGAAAATAAGTAATGAATTTTGAAAAAAATATGAATATAAATGTTAAATAGAAAATGAGCTAAATTTAGTCCTTTTTCCTATAAATTAAATATTTGAAATTTATGAATTTAATTTATAGGAACTTGTATCATGACGCTATATAGCAGTAATTTTGATATTTTCTGAATAAATAAATAAAAGTGAATAAATACGTATATTTAATACAGCATGTTTTTGATTGCTGAGCATCTCTATAACTGCGTATTGATCTGATAGCGTGTATTACGTCCACCACCTTCCAATTTGACGATACATTCTTTCTCAAGCAAGTCTGATAAATGGCGCGTGGCTGTTGCCTTACTGACTTTGGCAACCTTTTGATATTGTGAAGCACTAATACCATGTTCAAAACCATTTTCTCCGCCGTCTAATAAACGATTTAGAACTTTGCGTTGTTCTTCACTCAGCGCTAAATTTGAATATTTATGCCAAAACTGGCTTTTAAACAATGTTCGACTGATCTGCACTAAGGTTTTTTCAAGGCTATCATTCAATGTGTCTAGAAACCAAATCAGCCAATCAGTGATATTAGAATCATTTTTTTGGGTTTGTTCTAATATCTCATAGTAACTTTTACGTTTATTTAATATCGCAGTAGACATTGCATACAAACGGATACTCTGTTCATCCATTTGAGCTAGGGCAAGGTCTGTAAGTATACGTGTAATACGACCATTACCATCATCAAAAGGATGCAGAGTAACAAACCATAAATGGGTAATACCTGCACGTAACAGAGGATCAAGCAATGAATCATTCAGACTCTGATTGAACCACGCTATGAAGGCATTTAAGTGGTCTTCTAAGCCGTTTCTGGGAGGTGCTTCAAAATGTACTTTAGGGTAATCCAATCGACCTGAAACGACCTGCATAGGCTCTGACCCCCTAAGTTGACCAATCCTTAAACGTTGCATTGTCCAGTCTGGATCATTGAAAAGCCAACGATGCCATTGTGCGAGACGCGCAGCCGTCAGTGGTTGTTTAACATCGTTAAGTGCATCTAGCATGATATTGGCCAAACCTTCTGACCGATCTGAGCTTGGATAGGGCTGTTCAAGAGTGACACCCAAGCGTTGAGCTAGAGATGATCGTAATGAAAAAACATTGATGGTTTCATTTTCAATTGCTGATGAAGCAACAAGATTGGCAAGTAGAGTATCTAGAGTGAATTGTTCTTTTGCTAGATCATACTGACTTTGACCCAGAAGAATCCCTATTTTTTGATGTATCTGTCTGGTTTTAGGTAAGATAATCGAATCTTGCCATGTGAAATTTGTCCAGTTTTGGGCTTGCCAAATCCATTGCTGCATTTGCAATCTTTCTCTAAAAATCTCAGATGAGTTGAATATAGCATATATTCGGCTCAAATAATGATTCGAATATACTGCTTAATTAGCTCATTTATTTATCTAGGAGAGTTCTACCTGGGTTCTAAGCATGAGATTTCACATAAGAGATTGATGATTAAATAAATACTCCAAAGGCCCATGAATAGGGCGGTTATTCCGAAGTAGAAAGCCATTGCGATTTTAACCGCTCATCATGGCGATGATGCCGATGATGGTCAGGTTGACCACGACTGGCATGTACCATACCTGAAACACCAGCTTGATTGAGCTGCTGCAATCACCGGGTAATTTGACGGGTGGAACGACTCAGGGTTTCAGCAGCACGAATCTGGGTAATACGATGATCTCGAACTGTTTTAAATCCAGTCCATGATGGTGAAAACCATCATAAACCAGACATTTTTATTGGTGAGAATATAGACACTTTAAATGGGTTCTAACAGACTGTGTTATTCCCAAGTAGAAATGTCCTACCTAATAACCAAATAGAAATGTCCTATATGGACATTTCCAAGTCAAGCACAGGATTCAGATTTCGTTGTTGAATTGCTGTTTTCTGTGCACGTCTGCTTGGCATCTTTTGAGAACGATTGCGTTTGTTTTGTTGTTCCAGTTCTTCATGCTGTTGTTGGATATGATTCAGAACAACACCCAACCGTTTATTCTCAACAATCTCTCGCTGGTTGAGCTGACTTAATTTATCGAAGATGCTGTAATTGATCTTCCGGCCTTCATGCATGATGGCTACAGTACCATCCGGGTATTCTAGAAACTCAAGATATTTACCAATCAGCCTCTGGTTTTCTTCTGTACTCTCCAGGAGATATACACATTTATCATAAGTAATGGTCAGGCTATTGGTGACTCTACGTGGCTCTCGCCAGGTAAAAATATCATCTAATTACTCAGCTGTTTCGGTGGCAGAGCGGTGTAAGTTCTTAGGATTAAAGGACATCTTTGCAAACTTGAGATTGAACTGCTCAATAAAGCAGGGTAACCACTTATTCGCATCTGCAATCGAACTGATACCTTCCAGGCGCATCTCCTTAATCAGACGGTCCTGAAGGGTTCTGTTGGCCCGTTCCACCCGTCCTTTGGCCTGAGGGGAGTTAGCGAAGATGATATCGATATTGAGGGTACTGAGTACGCGTCCAAACTGGGTAATCTTGCTGTCTTTCTTGCTGCTTTGATTCACCCTAAAGACTGAATGTTTGTCGCTGTAAAACGCTAAAGGCTTACCATGCTGTTCAACATACAAGCGTGTCGAAATCATATAGTCAAAGGCTGATTCTGATTCACAGAAGCGTAAATGCTGCAATTTGCCTGTGGCATCATCGATAAAGACTAGCAGACAGCATTTAGCGGCTCTTCCTTCAAACCAGTCATGGTGTGAGCCATCGATTTGTACCAGTTCACCATAACAATCTCGGTTATATCGAGGCTGATATGGGCGTTTCAGGCGCTTGGAGCGAGGAATCCATAAATCGGCTAATCATCCAGCAACGCAGGGTTTCCACTGAAAGATCGAATCCATGAACGGTAGTGAGCTTTTCATGCGCTAAAGTGGGTCCGAAACCATGGAGTTGATCCGAAACAATATTGAGGCACTTGAGTCTGAGTTCTTCAGGAAGTTTGCAGTTGCTGGTTTGGCCACGACCAGCATGGGCTAATGCAGCTGGGCCTTGAGCTTTGTATTTCTGCAGTAAGCGTCTGATCTGACGTTCTGAAATATGAAGTAGCTGAGCAGCCTGGGATTGAGTTATGCGTTGATCGCAGATTTCCTGCAAGACCGACAATCGTTTAAGTTCTTTATCCGACATAGACACCAACATATCAAACCGTCCGCTTCAATAATCGCAAAAGTGCATATTCTAAAAGCGGACATTTTTACTTTGGAGAAACCGGACATTTCTATTTTGGGCTTACAGACTGATTTCGTATAATCAACATTATGTTAAATCAGGTTTAAAACTTAATATCATGTGAATTAAAGTAGGTCGGATCAAACTCTATCTCTCCTATTTCATCCTCGATAATTTGCATGTAATCGTCATATCTTGGATGTTTGGGGTCTTGTAATGCATCTAAAATATCAAGATATCCAAAAATTCCTCCAATATCTTCAAATGGAGCATGATTTTGACCATCTATACAACATGGATATTTTTTATTTAAATCAGGAGATTGTCTGCTTTCTACAGTAATCAAATGTTCCCAACAATCGCCAAAATCATATGTATATATAATTTTTTTACCTACACGTAGAACTTCTTTCAATTTTTGTCTTTTATTGATCTTTTCATGCTTAATAGTCGTGAATTCATGTAAATGGCTATCTTCCCAATCAAAAGCAGATTGAATTGCCTTATGGAGCCTAGATAAAGTAGCTGCCGATGAAATTTGAATAGTTCTCCAGATTTCAGGATCACTACCTAGCAGACTAATTTTTAATTGAAAAACTTCATCAGAAGATTTGAGCTTTACAGTTCCCATAACAGCCTAGTTCTCAAAAAATAGTTTTAGTAAATCTAAAATTAACATAATACACGTTATACGAAGTTGAAAAAGGGAGCTTAAAGCTCCCTTTTTTACTAGTTTTTTTTAAATTGCTAAGCGTAAATTCAGTGCTTTTACGACTTTAATAACAGTATCAA
>NZ_VPCT01000021.1:0-28888 GCF_013418055.1 Acinetobacter sp. YH12208 | reverse complement strand
AGAAAGTAACTTAGACCAGTGTTGATCATTCAGCATTGTACGAGGCATAGCGAGAAGTAAATTTGGTTTGGCGATTAAATTTTACTTTCTCGCTATTTTTTTGAACAGAAAATGTCAACAGACCCTAGAATAAATAAAATAAATTATAAGGATTATTATTAGTATCAAGTATTTTTTCATTCTTTCATCCGTAGATTCAAATACCAAGTGCAACGCATTTTTAGCTATTAATCCTAAAGCTTTCCTAAAATTAACATAATACACGTTATACGAAACTGAAAAATTAATTATATCAACTTGATTTTTATGTATTTTTAAAAATTTAAAGCCTAGACCTGAGTCTAGGCTTTTTTGATTTCGTATAACAGCCTATTATATTAAATAGGTCAATTACTAATGCTCTTTCTTTAAGTAAGGTTGTGGCTCTTTAAATCTAGGATCTATAAGTTTTTTCATTTCTTTTTGTTTTTCTTTTTCAATAGCCTCAATTTTAGTAGCTTCTAAATATTCATCACTTTTAATTTCTTCGGCAAGTAACCCAATATATAAAGCATTAGCTTTTTCTATTGATCCTTCCGATTTAGAGAGGGCCATAGCCCACAGGCCAGGTCGTTTATTGCCAGTTGAGAACTCAGTAAGAGCTAATTCATAGAATATTTGCTCATTTTTTTTATGGAGTATAATCTTTTCCTTAATTTTCTTAAAAATCATTGGATTATTTCCTTAAATATTATCTTAAATATTATCTTAAATATATATTCTCATAGAATATTTTGACATGCTCTAACTGAATCAAAAAATATTTTTTATCGCCTTTTTAAGAGACATTAATTTTAAATTTTTCTAAAATTAACATAATACACCTTATACGAAGTTAAAAATGGGAGCTATAGGCCCCCATTTTTATTGTTAAACATTGAATCCTATATGTTTTCCTGTTGGAAGCTCTACATCAATACGGAGCTTCCCTCCCATTGCCTCAACATACTTTTTCATGGTTGAAATCTTAAGATCATTGCCACGATTTTCTATTGCTGAAAGCGATGGCTGTTTTATTCCCAAAGTTTCAGCAAGCTCTTTTTGAGAAATTTCGAGTTCTTCACGAATAAGATGAAGCTGATTTTCTAGCAGTAATTCATCAGCCATTTTTTGAATACGGGCTTGGCTCTCTGGAGAGCGGCTAGCTAACAATTCTTGCAGAGTCTTAGCCATTAGATTTATCTCCTAGGGTGGTGAGATGAAGTTGGTATTGTTCATCTGCAATATCAAGCATGTCTTGGTAAAAACGCTTTTTACCGCCTTTATCAGCAATACATAGAACAATAGCCTGTCGTAAGGGATCAAATGCGAAGAAAGCTCTTAAGGGCCTACCGCGATGTTGAACACGCAGTTCTTTCATATTGGTAAATTTAGACTCATACACAGTATCTACTAAAGGACGGCCTAAACTCGGTCCCTGCTGCTGTAGAACAACCAGGGCAGCTAGGACCTTCTCTTGTGTCGATTCATCTTGCTGTTCAAGCCACTGATTAAATAGATCTGTCGTAATGACTGTCCACATACTACAACCAAAATATAGATTATAGTCTATATTTTAGGGGTATTATGCTTGTTTTGCAAATGAGAAAAGATAGGCAATAAAAAACCCCAGCATCCTGCCGGGGTTTCTCATATTGGGTTGCTAGGTATGACTCCTGTCTTACCTCACGCTCCTGGTGCGATCTTTCTTATTCTTGTTGTTTGGAACATCCTGTTCTCTATGACTTCATCATAGGAAAATTCACCTATCCTGGATAGCCGCAAAGGGCCGAGTTTTATGTGAGCCAAAGCGTACAAAATAGCCTAAATTTCATCCACAGTAATTGGGGATAGTTTTCGCCCTGGAAGAGCTGAGAACATTGGGAAAATGCCAAAATTGAGCATTTTTTAGACGATTTTATTGGCGAAAGATTACAAATCTGCTTAAAAAACACACGAGTTGTTAAAACGTGTGTTTTTTGATCTTGAAGGTTGTGTGTTTTTTGTCTTAAACCTTTGATAAATAATATTATTTAAAATCGCATTTCGTATAACGCCCATTATGTTAAATGGGAGGGAGGGAGCAAAATAAGTTAACATTTTGCTTCCGGCCACATTAAGCTAGAGTTTTATTTAAATAAAGCTATTTAGTAATCATTAAATTAATTAAAATCTAAATCTAACACCAGCTCCATATAACCAACCTTTCTCAGAGTTTGATTCTATTTGCCACGACGTTTCATCATTACCTTTTGAATACTCATAGGCAATGTCGATATACGGCATGATCTTTTTACTGATTTCATAGCGAGTTTCAAGCCCTGCGGTTGCACTGCTTAAACCAGTTTTTTTCGCATATTTAGAGTCATCACTAAAGATCGCATCCAACTCTAAATAAGTTTGAATAATCAACTTTTGCGTAATCAGAAAATCACGTTCCGTTTCTAGACTAAAACCCGCATAACTGTCTTCTCCTGCATAGAGATAAGCATCAGTTTCAAAGAAATATGGTGCCATACCATGTAAGCCAATCACTGCATCAACATTTTCTTCGGTGTCTTTGCGATGATCATCGAGTTCAACTTTTTCACTGCGATAACGTGCACCAATCTGTGCATCCCAAAAGTCTGAAATCATACGGCTATATAAAAGTTTGGCATCATAATGTGCATCATGCGATTCTTCTTTATCGGCATGAACTTTAATAAAAACCTTATTTTCATCTGTGCCAATACGGGTTTCAAACTCTGACTTTAAACCGCCTGTGCCATCTTCATTGACAAACCACTTATTATCCACCGTCGTAATCGCATAAATTTGCGCACCGTGTTCTGAGCGATGATCATAATGCGAACTCTGCTGAGTATTCGCATCTGGTACATGATGTAAATGATTAACCGTAGATGTTGCCTGATGTTGTGCATGATTCATCTGACCATGGTTCATTTTCCCCATCATCTGCATGTGTTGTGCATGCTCTTGTGCAGAATGTTGTGAATGATTCATCTCAGACATGGCTTGATGATTCATTGATGGCATATTTTTCCCATTATTCTGAGTAGTTGAATGATGCCCTTCGTGCGCCACACTTAAGGTCGTTAAACTCAATACCGCAACAGAAAAAATCGCTTTCAATACAAAATTAGTGATGTGCATGTTCAGCTCCTTTTTGCTCAGTTACTTGTTGAGTTTGAGTCGAATTTGTACCTTGAATTGGCATTGTAGATACTTGTTCATCGCTAACATTCGCCACGATTAACTTGTTCATCATCCCCGCACTCATGTGATACAACAAATGACAATGGATTGCCCATTCACCCAATTCATCCGCAGTTAATAAAGCCGTAACTGTTTTACCCGGTGGTACGATCAATGTGTGTTTATTTGGCATATCTACCGACTCTTGACCATTCTCCAACTGCATAAACATACCGTGTAAATGCATCGGGTGCGCCATCATACTGTCATTAATAAATTTGATACGGATACGCTCGCCATATTTCACTTTTAACGGCTCAGCATCACTAAATTTTTTACCGTTAATGGTCCAAATATAACGTTCCATAGTACCGCCCAAACGCACGACCAATTCACTGCTGGCTTCACGAGTATCTTTTTGCGGCTCTAATGATTTTAAATCGCTATATTGCAAGGCTTTATTACCTGCAGGTGTAGAGGCATTTGCCCAACCATAAACCACTTGATCATTTTTTTGCGGTTTTACTGCGCTATGCTGTGAATGATCCGTGCCTTTCATATCGCCATGGTTCATTTTCGAATGATCCATTCCTGAATGATCACCACCACCATGTCCCATATCTTCCATAGTCGGTTTTACTGCGCTATGCTGTGAATGATCCGTGCCTTTCATATCGCCATGGTTCATTTTCGAATGATCCATTCCTGAATGATCACCACCACCATGTCCCATATCTTCCATAGTCAAAAGCGAGCGTGGACGTGGCTGAGGCATATGAATGCCGTGTGTCACAGGATTTAGTTCATTGTGTAGCGTACCAATCGCATAACCTGAACGGTCAATTGACTCAGCTTCAATTTGATAATGTCCACCTTTTGGCTCCACAATCACATCATAAGTTTCAGCCGTACCAATACGGAATTCATCTACAGAAATGGGTTTCACAGGCTGACCATCAGCACTAACCACAGTCATTTTCAAGTTAGGAATACGGACATCGTAGAAAGACATCGCAGATGCATTCACAAAACGTAGGCGAATTTTTTCATTCGGTTTAAACATTCCTGTCCAATTTTGTTCAGGTGTTTTGCCATTAATGAGGAAGGTATAACCTGTAACATCCGACATGTCGGTTTTTAGCATACGCATCTGATTCCACATTTTGCGGTCAGACCATGTCGCTTTTATGCCATCACGTTTAACCTGCTTCCAAACATCACCCAAGGTTTCACGCTGATCTTGATAATATTCAGCTGAAATTTTAAGATCTTTCTGAATTTGATCACTGGTTTTTTCATGAAAATCTGACAACATCACCACATAGTCACGTTCAGCTTTTTCATGTGCTGCCAATGGTGTTTTACCTTTTGGATAAATCACAAAAGAACCATATAAGCCGTCTTGTTCCTGTCCTTTAGAATGAGCGTGATACCAATAAGTCCCGCTTTGGCGAATCTTGAATTTATAAACATACTCGCTTTGAGGCTTAATACCGTTAAAACCATTAAATCCTGGTACACCATCCATAATGCCCGGCAACAACAGTCCGTGCCAATGAATAGAAGAATCTTGGTTTTTTAAATTATTTTTCACGCGAATGATGGCTTCATCACCCTCTTCAAACTCAAGCAAAGGCGCAGGAAATTGACCATTTACGGTAATGCGCTTTACAGGCTTTCCAGTTGGGCTGACCACTGCTTCATCAATAACAAGCTGATATTCACGCACTTCGGCAAAAACCAAAGGCGACGATGCAAAACAAATACCTGCTAATAGGTACGAACTAATTTTATGAGACATAACTTAACCTTAATTTTTGAAAAATAAATAAATTTTAAAAAAAATTGGTTAAGTTTTAGGAGGACGTGAAATTTCTTGCCAATACCCATTTAGATATTGGTTGAGGTAATAAAAATTAGGCTGATCTATAGAATAGAAGGTATCTAGGGGATCTAGCGAGCTTTGCAAAGAATGAAGACATGAGATCTGTGTCTGGCAGGATAAGCTAGAACATTCCTGACACTTTTTGTGATCTATATTCTGATTAATAGCTAAATGATTATGGCAATCGGTATTCGTCTGTACTTCGTGATTAATAGCTAAATGATTATGGCAATCGGTATTCGTCTGTACTTCGTGATTAATACCATGTTGAGTGACTTGCTGTGCTTGATCTAAACAATGATCTTGGCTCATTTCAGTTTGCATATTGATATGCATTATCTTTACTGATGCAACAGACACACTACTCCATCCTATGGCAAAAACCATAAGAAAACAAAACCAAAGTTTTTTGGAGAGATGAGTCAACACGAATGCTATCTAGGAATAGAATTTAATCCAATATATCTTAACGGAATTTCAACTATTTACAACTCAATATAATTTAGTAGTTTCTCTAAAATTAACATAATACACCTTATACGAAACGTGTTTGTTAGAACCCATTTAAAGTGTCTATATTCTCACCAATAAAAATGTCTGGTTTATGATGGTTTTTATCACCATGGACTGGATATAAAATATAGATGCTGATCACTATGTCTGACAAAGAAATTCAACGTCTTGCAGTTCTGCAAGACGTTCGAGATCATCGTATTACCCAAGTCCGTGCTGCTGAAATCCTGAATCTTTCCACCCGTCAAATTACCCGGTTATTGCAGAAGCTCAATCAAGATGGTGTTTCAGGCATGACGCATGCCAGTCGTGGTCAACCGGGTCATCGTCGCCATGACGTTCTGTTAAAATCAGAATGTCTTTCCATTATTTCTGAACATCTGCTGGGCTTTGGACCTACCTTGGCGCATGAGAAGCTCAGCAGCATGTTTGACCTGAATATCCCGGTAGAAACGGTTCGGCGCTGGATGACTGCAAATGACCTTTGGATTCCGCGATCCAAACGTCTAAAACGCCCATACCAGCCACGCTATAACCGTGATTGCTTCGGTGAGCTGATCCAGATTGATGGCTCATATCATGACTGGTTTGAAGGAAGAGCCACCAAATGCTGTTTGCTGGTTTATATCGATGATGCTACCGGCAAGCTGTTGCATCTACGCTTTTGTGAGGCTGAAACGACCTTCGACTATATGCTTTCAACCCGAGCCTACATTGAACAATACGGTAAGCCTCTGGCCTTTTATAGCGATAAACACTCGGTATTTAGAGTCAACCAGAAATCCAGGCAAGACAGCCAGATCACGCAATTTGGGCGGATTCTGAATGAGTTAAACATTGATATTATCTTCGCCAATTCACCCCAGGCCAAAGGTCGCGTAGAGCGAGCGAATAGAACCCTTCAGGACCGTTTGATCAAGGAGATGCGCCTGGAAGGCATCTGTTCGATTGCAGAAGCAAATGCCTGGTTGCCCTGCTTTATTGAGCAGTTCAATCAGAAGTTCGCCAAATGTGCGCGAAACTCAAAGAACCTGCATCGACCATTAACCGAATCTGATCTTGAACTGGATGATATTTTTACCTGGCAGGAACCGCGTAAGGTCACCAAGAATCTGACTCTGACCTATGACAAGTGTATTTATATGCTTGAACCGACAGAGCTGAATCATAAGCTTGCTGGGCAATACATTTCATTTCTGGAGTACCCGGATGGAACTATCGCCATCATGTATGAGGGACGGAAGATCTATTATAGCGTCTTCAATAAACTGGCTGGACTACAGCAAAATGCAGTGGTTGAGAATAAAAGATTAGGTTCGGTTCTGGCCCATATCCAGCAACAGCATGAAGCATTGGAAAAACAGAATAAACGTTCCCGCCTCAAGAAAAGTATGCCGAGTCGTAAAGCTCAGAAAGCTGTTATTGAACAAAGAAATTTAAATCCTGTGCTTGACTCTTGTGGTTAAAAACAGGACATTTTAAATGGTTTATCGCATAGACATTTTAATTGGTGAATAACAACACTTGTATATTAATATCAATAACTTAAAAATTTCACACTGATCACAAAATGCCCAAAAATCCGATTTTGAAACAAGTCGGCTTAAAAATGATCAATTTTGGCATTTTCCGAATGTTATCAACTCTTCCAGGGTAAAAACTATCCCCAATTTCTGTGGATGAAATTTAGGCTATTTTGTAGGCCTAGGCTTACGTGAATCTCGGCCCTTTGCTGCTATGCGGCATACTGGAATTTTCATATTATTGAATGGTCAGGAACAGGAAGTTCCATATAATAAAAAATAAGCACCAGGATGGCGCTATATAAGACATGCAAGAGCACAAAGACCTAATGTTCCAATAAAAAACCCCGGCAGGATGCCGGGGTTTTTTATTTGTATAAGCTATTTAAATAATAGCTTGTTCTTTTAAATGAGATAGTGCAGCAAGAATATATGATGAGTTGAAGGTTACATCGGTATAGGTTGATGGAGATCGACTTCCAGTTTCCTTAAAAATCTTATAAAAATTATCAACTTCATCAGTGCTTAAAGGGCGAATATTATCTTTGTTATTGTGAACAAATAATTTTCCGTCCTCACTAAACATAATAAATTTAGATTTTCTAGATTCAGTTTCTAAATTAACTGGTGTAGAAAAAAATTTAACGAGAGTTTCATATAGATTAATATTCATGTAACTTAACCCTTTGTTTTCATGTATATATTTTTTCGATAAGCTCTCAATACTCATAGAAATAGCTTCTCTGGCTAAAAATGATTTCGTTCTTTGACTCTTTTCAGCCAGTTGATCTAACTGTTTTTCTAATTCTACAGGTAATCGAAGCATCAACATTATAAACAACCCAATCTAAATGTATATCAATTAGAGTATATCATTAAGATGGTAGTTTCAAATTTTTTGAACCGCTCTTTCTCTGATTTCAGGGGTATATTTTAATTTTGTCATCGGGATAGTCTCTCAGAATATTGACTCTCCGACAAACCCGGTACGGTTCAGACTGTGATCCACCACTGACTTGCATCAAGGCAAGGGTTTTACCTTGGGTAGCACGGATTGCTCCTCCTGCAAGTGGAATCCAGTCTATTTGTGATTTAAAAATGGAACTCATAGAACCATGACGTTCAGGTGAACACCAGACCATACCTTCAGACCATGCAAGAAGCTCATGCAGTTCTTTTACTTTTGGATGCTCAGTATCCGCATCTTCTGGCAAAGGAAGGCCCCACAAGTGATAGATACAGATAAAGCACACATATGGAGGTGCTTTGTCACGGTTAAAATGGGAAAGAAAATGTCCACCAGATCTTGAGCACAGGCAGGTTAAGTATAAAAATAACGTGATCGAATGTAATCATGGCAAGCTAAAGCGGATCATTAGGGCCACTTTAGGATTCAAATCGATGAAGACGGCTATGTCACATGCATCTATTCAGATGGCATTAAACACCGATGATGTACAGACGAAGTAGTAGCAGCCGATCCTACTAAAAGAATAGCAAACGATAAAAACAGCGATAAGCATGTTTTTAACCACTGCATAAAAATAGACCAAAAATTAAGCTTTTTTAGTTTTACAGATTCGAAAATAAATAGTAATAATTCATGAATAGTAGCCGAAGCTACCATTCATGAATCCAAATCATACTATTTTAAAAAACTAATTCGATGCCTGCACCATATTTCCATCCCTTTTCAGACTCTGTTGCCTCTTGCATAGAAGTGGCTTTCTGTCCTTTTTCATATTGGTAAGCAACATCAATGAAAGGTTTAATTCGCTTAGTAATCTCATATCGGGTTTTGATACCAGTTTTTAGTTCTGATAAACCTGATTTTGCAGCATAGTTAGAATCATCGCTAAATATTACATCTGCTTCGATATAAGGTTGAGTAATAAGTTTCTGAGTTAAAAGCAAATCACGTTCTAATTCAAAACTTGCTCCCCAAAAATTATTCTCACCGCCATAAAGATATGCTTGTGTTTCAAAGAAATAAGGAGCTAGACCTAATATACCAATAACCCCATCCACTCGATCGCTGCTGCTGTTATTTTTATCTTCACTATATCTTACCCCAGCTTGTACATCCCAAAATGGGGCTACGTTACGGCTATAAAGTGCTGATACAGCATATTTTGGATCATTACTTTCTGACTTTTCCGAATTGGCTTCAATAAATAGACGATTTTCATCTGTACCAATCAAAGTTTCAAACTTTGTTCCTAACCCACCTTTACCGTCTTCATCAACCATCCATTCATTTTCGAGTTTTGTAGTTTGATAAACTTGACCACCATGTTCTTTAAGATGATTATTATGGGAGGAATCAGCTGGTTCCAAATTCTTCCGCATAATTTGAATACTTTTGTTTCCCTTGTTAATATTTCTTTTTGAAAAATACTTTGGATAAACATTTTGCGGGGAATAGCTTAACCCACCAGATTCCTGCAATAGTACCTTCATACTTTCTGGCATATTGCTATCTTCTACTGGTTGAGTGTTCTTTGCAAAGGTCAGATTTGATAATCCAAATAGCGCAATCATCAAAGTTGTTTTTGAAAACAAATTATTAGTGATGTGCATGTGGATTTACTCCCTTCTCATTTACTTGGGACTGAGGAACAGTCTTTGTAGAATTACCATCTTCCACTTGAGCTACAATGAGTTTATTCATCATTCCTGCACTCATATGGTAAAGCAGGTGACAATGAATAGCCCACTCACCTAACTCATCAGCTGTGAGTAGAGTGGTTATCGTTTTCCCAGGTGGAACAATTACCGTATGTTTGTTTGGCATATTGCTTGGATCCTGACCATTCTCAAGCTGCATAAACATGCCATGTAAGTGCATTGGGTGAGCCATCATACTGTCATTGACAAATTTTAAGCGAATACGTTCACCATACTTCACCACTAGTGGGTCGGCTTCATTAAATTTTTTACCATTTATTGTCCAAATATAACGCTCCATGTTTCCACCAAGACGGATCTCTATTTCACGTTCAGCTGCACGAGTGTCTTTTTGAGGATCTAACGATTGCAAATCACTATATTGCAATGCTTTATTACCTTCAGGTGTTGAAGCATTTGCCCATCCAAATACGGTATTATCATTCTTGTCTGAAGCCGCCTTAACAGTAGCGCTATTCATCGGCATATCATGATCCATACCTTTCATAGAAGACATATCATGATCCATACCTTTCATAGAAGACATATCATGATCCATACCTTTCATAGAAGACATATCGTGATTCATGCCTTTCATAGAAGACATATCATGATTCATATCTTTCATTGAAGACATATCATGATCCATACCTTTCATAGAAGACATATCGTGATTCATGCCTTTCATAGAAGACATATCATGATTCATTCCCATATCTTCCATAGTCAATAAAGAACGAGGACGAGGCTTAGGCATCTCAATTTGTTTTACAGGTGAGGTATTTTCATCATGTAAGGTTCCAACCGAAAATCCAGTACGATCAATAGATTCAGCTTCGATTTGATAATGGGCTTGTTTCGGTTCAACAATGACATCATAAGTTTCAGCAGTACCTATACGGAACTCATCTACAGGAACAGGTTTTACAGGTTGACCATCGGCACTTACCACTGTCATTTTTAAATTTGGAATTCGTACATCAAAAAATGACATTGCAGAAGCATTAATAAATCGAAGGCGAACTTTTTCTCCAGCTTTAAAATTACCGGTCCAGTTTTGCTGAGGTGTTTTGCCATTCATTAAAAATGTATAGCCTGTGACATCAGACATATCTGTTTTCAACATCCGCATCTGATTCCACATAGAGCGGTCTTGCCAAGTTGCCTTTAATCCATCACGTTTAACTTGTTTCATGACATCAAATACCGTTTCTCGACGGTTCTGATAGTAATCTGCTTCTTTTTTAAGATTCTTTGTGATTTGATCACTTGTTGAATTATGAAAATCAGAAAGCAAAACCACATAATCTCTATCAGTTTTTTCAGATGATGTTAAGGGGGTTTTATTTTTCGGATAAATAACTAAAGCACCATATAGGCCGTCTTGCTCTTGCCCTTTACTATGGGAGTGATACCAATAAGTACCATTTTGACGAACCTTGAATTTATATTCATACGTTTTATTAGGGGCGATGCCTTCGAACTGGTTGAACCCTGGTACACCATCCATGATTCCGGGTAATATCAATCCATGCCAATGAATTGAAGAGTCCTGATTTTTTAGCTTATTATGAACACGAATAACGGCATCATCTCCCTCTTCAAATTCAAGAAGAGGGGCAACGAATTTACCATTAACGGTAATTCTCTTTAGCGGTTTTCCTGTAATATTTACAGTCTGTTCCGCGATCGTTAAATCATATTCTTTAACTGCCGCCATTACCCAAGTTGATGAAAATAAACCAACTCCAATTAAGAGTACATGACTTAACTTATTTGACATTCTATCTCACCGTTAAAAAGACCAGATTAGAGTATTAAGGCAATCCTTATCGTTAGCTCCAATACTCCTTTCCTGCTTTTATAAAATTATTTATTTGATGTATTGGACATATTCATTTTTGAATGATCCATTTTCGAATGGTCCATATTCATCATGGAATGATCCATTTTCGACATATCAGAGGAATTTGCCGCTTGCTGTTGGCTAGGTTCTTGCTGAACCTTATTATCCTTGTTCATCTTACAAGGTTTAGAACACGGCTCTTGTGCTTTTTTTGCAGTTGTCACAGCATTAGATTTCGAATTTGATAGATCTTTTGCATCATTTGCCCAAGATTGAGTACCAGCAATTAAAGTTCCAGCACACATTAAAATTGTTAGACTACGACGCACTACAGTTTTCATAAGTTTCTCTAAAAGTTAATTTCTTGCTACTACAATAAAGTGAAGCACTGAACATCTGAGTGACTTGAAAATGACATTTTTGTAATCTATTTCAATCTCGGGTTTTATAAAGTTATTATAGGTTTAATGAATGACTTAGGATTCTGAGATGAGAATATTATTGGTTGAAGATGAACAAAAAACTGGTGACTATCTCAAGCAAGGTTTATCCGAAGCTGGCTATATTACCGACTGGGTTACAGATGGGTTAACGGGTAAACATCAAGCTCTTTCTGAAGAGTATGACTTAATTATTTTAGACGTGATGTTACCTGGACTAAATGGTTGGAATATTATCAATGATATTCGTAGCAGCGGTAAAACAATGCCCATTCTATTTTTAACAGCCAGAGATCAGATAGAAGATCGAGTAAAAGGTCTAGAGTTAGGCGCTGATGATTATTTAATAAAGCCTTTTGCTTTTGCAGAGCTTCTTGCTCGAATCAAAACTCTCCTTAGACGAGGGCAGCAAAGAGAAGATAGTAATATTATTAAGATTGCTGATTTAGAACTTGATTTGAGAAAACGTCGGGTAACGCGAGCGGGTCAACGCATTGATCTGACGGCAAAAGAATTCGCGCTTATGGAACTTTTTATGCGTAGACGAGGTGAAATTTTACCAAGAGCGCTGATTGCTTCTCAAATTTGGGATATGAATTTTGATAGTGATACGAATGTCGTTGAAGTCGCTATTAAACGATTAAGAAGTAAAGTTGACAGTAACTTTACTCCCAAATTAATTCAGAATATTCGAGGAATGGGGTATGTACTAGAGGTAGAGGATGAATAATAATTTATTCAGAGCGATCAGTTTCCGGATCGGTATCATTTTCTCATTATCTACTATTTTCATTCTAATTATTATGGGTTTGTTCATAAATAAATTAGTAATGCATCATTTTGAAACTCAAGACCGTACCCAATTAGAAGGTAAAATCCAGCTTATTCAGAATCTTCTCCAACAGCATCCTAAAAATTCTCCAGAACTTAATTTCTATTTAAGAGATGCGTTAGTTGGACACCATGATCTTATGGTCCAAATAGAACGACCGACAGGTCAAGTTTTATTTAGTTCTGCATCCTCAATCATTAATACTCAAAATTTAATCAAGTCAGCAAATAATTCATGGATTAAATGGCAAGTTCAAAATAAGACCTATCGTGGCATGATCTACACTACAGGTATAAATAGAAATTCTGAAATACAATCTGTACGAATTATTGTTGGGATCGATACATCAGAACATCTACATTTTCTAAAAGATTTTAAGCGTCAACTTTTGTATATTGGTTTGGCTGGTACAATTTGTTTAATGTTTTTAGGTTGGTTTGCAACCTGGAGAGGTTTAAGACCCGTGCAAAAAATGGCTAAGGTCGCAGAAGGAATTTCTGCTCAACATCTTTCAGAACGTTTAGAAGTTGAGCATACACCAACCGAACTAAAATCATTGGCAATCGCCTTCAATGCTATGCTGGACAGACTAGAGTCAGCTTTAGAAAAACTTTCCGATTTTTCATCTGATTTAGCACATGAAATTAGAACACCGATTAATAATTTAATGACCCAAACTCAAGTATGTCTCGCCCGTAACCGAGATATTGGTACTTATCAAGAAATACTATTTTCTAATTTAGAAGAATTTGAACGTTTGGCTCGAATGGTGTCCGATATGCTTTTCTTGGCAAAAGCAGAACATGGCTTAAATTTACAGAACTTACAGAATATTGACCTCGTTAAAGAAGTTACCGCTTTATTTGATTTCTATGACGCTCTCGCTGCCGAAAAAAATATGACACTTCAACAAACAGGATCTGGCAATGTAAAAGGTGATCCTGCTATGTTACGTCGCGCACTCAGCAATCTATTGTCTAATGCAGTTAAATATGGAAACAAGAATTCTACAATACGGATAAAACTTCAACAGAATTTAGATAACACAATATTTTCAATTGAAAATGAAGGCCCTGAAATCTCTCCTGAACAACTATCCAGATTATTTGATCGTTTTTATCGAACAGATGCGTCTAGGCAAAGAACAGAAGAAGGAACCGGCTTAGGGCTTGCCATAACAAAATCTATTCTTGATATGCTTGGGGCGACCATCCAGGCTGAATCCCTCAATGGTCGAATCATTTTTACCATTGTTTTTCAAAGTGAATCCATGCAAGGGGAATCGTTTTAACTCATTTTTTGAACATCCTCCATTTACCCGAGTTGACCTTACATAAAGCTCAAACTGAGAGCCAGAGCTACGCCAGCACCTATCATGGCAATTGTGTAGCCAATTATGATGGCTCGGCCAAACTGTGCCCCCCCTGTCATCCATGCAATTGTCGCTTTGCTTAACATGTTGCTCAGTGTGGCCAGCCCTAGCGCGACAGCAGCCACATTTGTTGTTAAGCCTTCAGTACTATGCAGGCGGGCAAGTGAGACTAAAATAGCATCTACGTCTGCTAGCCCGGAAATAGTCGATAGTACGAAGATGCCGCTGGTGCCCAACCATTGTTTTGCTGCCGGAACCAAGACTGCCATGACAGAAAGGAAAGCAGCGAAGCTGAATGCTGTCCCAAGATCAAAAGGAGCCATTGCTTCTATTGTTCGATCGTTGTTTTCAGCGCTGGTAATTTGGCGTTGTCTCCACAGTGCCATACCCAGCAAAAGGATTCCCGCAATCATCATTGCACCACCAAAAGTGCTTAGAAGTGCGGGTTCAATGACGCCTATCAGTACAGCCATACGAAAAAACATGATGCCACAGGCAGCCAATGTTCCAGAAATAGCAGCACTGACCATGACGGGGTGCTGGCGTGTATAGCGTGCCAGTGCGACAGTTGCAGCTGTAGAAGATGCCAAACCACCCAATAGACCTGTCCAGAGTATGCCTCTTTCTGAACCGGTGAGCCGCATGGCAAAATGACCTGCCAGAGAGAGTCCGGCAATCAGGATCACTGCCCACCATAACTGGTAAGGATTTAATGCAGCAAAAGGTCCCATACCCGTATTGGGTAAGTAAGGTAATATAACGACAGAAAGTACCAGTAACTGTAGAGATGCGGTTAATTCACGATGTTCGATCAAGCGTAACCAACCATGTAAGGTTGGCTTGAGATCCAAAAATACAGCCACGATGACAGCCGCTGTTAATGCTAAAGTAACATTACCATGGGATGCATATGCACCTAGAACTAATGTCAACAGCATCGCGATCGTCGTGGTAGCGCTTAAATTACCGGAAATTTTTGCGGTACGCGCGTAGGATACCGTAAGTAAAAGGGAAAGCCCTAATACGGCTGCGACTAGTGGCCAAGGCCCAAAGTTTGGCTGTAGATGACCCAGCACTCCTCCGAGTAATCCTGTCAATGTGAAGGTACGTAGGCCTGCTACTCGGCTGCCTTCTGGCAGTTCACGATCATTCCATCCTCGTTCTAAACCAATGAGCAGGCCGATGGCAAGTGCTGCAACTAGGCCTGATACATCTGGTGGAAGAAAAGGACTCTCTATCATAGCTTTTTATGTCGCAGGCGAAGGGCATTCGTGATCACTGAAGCGGAGCTAAAACTCATGGCCAAGGCCGCAATCATGGGTGACAACAACCAACCTGTAAATGGGTAGAGTACGCCAGCTGCTATTGGGATACCCAAGGCATTGTAAAGGAAAGCAAACATGAGGTTCTGTTTCATGTTGCTGACAGTAGCTTCCGAGAGTGAACGGGCAACCGAGATACCGCGTAAATCTCCCTTGACCAGGGTAACTTGAGCACTATTCATTGCGACATCAGTCCCGGTACCCATAGCGATACCGACATCAGCCTTGGCTAGTGCAGGTGCATCATTGATTCCATCGCCGGCCATTGCCACGATGCGACCTTGCTTCTGCAATTTGCTGACAAGTTCGAGTTTATCTGCGGGTTTGACTTCACCATGTATCTCATCGATTCCCAGACGTGCTCCGACTGAACGGGCAGTGGTGAGACCATCTCCTGTTGCCATTACGATACGTAGTCCAGCTTCCTTCAGGGTGGTAAGAGCTTCAGGAGTACTTTTTTTGATGGGATCAGATACTGCAAGCAGGCCGGCCAATTCACCATTGATGGCTAGATGCATGACACTTGCCCCTTCCGAACGCAGCTCTTCGGCTTGCGGAATCAGAGATTGTACGGAGATACCCAATTGTTCCATCAGTGCCGTGTTGCCCAAAGCTAACTGACGATCGCCCACTTGACCTCGAACACCGATCCCAGAGCCTGATTCAAAATTGTCTGGTGTTTCAAGAGACAGGCCACGTTCGTGTGCTGCATTTACAATCGCATCAGCTAGCGGATGTTCACTGCCTTGATCCAGGCTAGCGGCCAGACGTAATACTTCAGATTCCTCGAACCCTGCTGCAGCTACTACACGGTCGAATGCAGGGCGTCCTTCAGTCAACGTACCTGTTTTATCGATGATTAGTGTGTCAATCTTGCGCAGATTCTCAATGGCCGCCGCATCACGGAATAGCACACCATGGGTGGCACCTTGACCCGTCGCAACCATGATAGACATTGGGGTTGCCAAGCCCAGTGCGCAAGGACAGGCAATAATCAGTACTGCCACAGCATTGATTAATGCATAAACCCAGCTCGACTCTTCTGGGCCGAACAGTCCCCATCCAAAGAAGGTAAGTAAGGCAATAGCCACTACAGCCATTACGAACCAACCTGCTACCTGATCAGCCATACGTTGCATGGGTGCTCTCGAGCGTTGAGCTTGCGCCACCATCTGTACGATCTGAGCCAACATGGTGCTTGAACCAATTTTCTCTGAACGCATGATCAATGAACCATTGGTATTCAGGGTAGCTCCAATGACTTTGTCGCCGACGCGTTTAGTGATTGGTAAAGGTTCGCCTGTCAGCATTGATTCATCTACTGAACTGCTTCCTTCAGTGACTACACCATCCACAGGAACTTTTTCACCTGGGCGAATTCTGAGTAAATCTCCTACATGGACATGAGTCAGAGGAACATCTTCCTCAGTTCCATCGGGCAGGATTCGGCGAGCTGTTTTAGGAGCAAGTCCGAGGAGTGACTTAATTGCAGCAGAAGTTTGCGAACGTGCTTTTAATTCCAGTATTTGCCCCAGTAGGGTCAAAGAAATGATGACCGCTGAAGCTTCAAAGTAAACAGCGACACGACCCATGGAGATAAATGAGTCTGGAAAGATTTGTGGTGCAATGGTCGCAACCACACTGTAAATAAAAGCAGCCCCTGTACCTAGACCGATCAGGGTCCACATGTTTGGGCTGCGATTCACAACCGATTGCCAACCACGGGAAAAAAATGGCCAACCTGCCCACAGTACAATCGGGAGTGACAACACTAATTCAATCCAGCTCTGAACTGCCATGTCGAACAGGTTCAGTTGATGGCCAAACATTGCCAAAAAAGTCACGACTATGGTGAGTGGCAGTGTCCACCAGAAGCGTCGACGGAAATCACGTAACTCAGGATTCTCATCTTCCTCTAACTCGGGAATGAGTGGTTCCAGTGTCATTCCGCATTTAGGACAGTTTCCAGGATGATCCTGTCTAATTTCTGGATGCATTGGGCAAGTATAGATGGTCGTGCCTGTTGTGCTTGCATCATTAACGGATTGAGTAGTCTGATGATGCTGTGTATGTGCATCGGCAGTCGTCGTTGCGGGTTTAGCGATATATTGCACCGGGCTGCTATGAAACTTTGATTGACATTTATCACTGCAAAAAAAGTAAGTTTTCCCCTTAAATTCCTCATGGTATTTCGATTCTTCAGTGACGGTCATACCACAGACTGGGTCTTTCAGTACGTCTGTTGTAGCCTGTGCCATATGGTCCTGGTTATGATTTTTTTGATCTGACATAAATAATTCTCTTATGGAAAAGTGGTTTTATGGCCGAATTTTGGAATAAATCTCGGAGTCTGTTGAGCATAGCTGTCATAGACAGCGCCAAACTGTTTACTCATTTCAGCCTCTTCCTTAATTGCCAAGCGGCTGTACATTAAGAGTAGGATTGGAAACATAATCAGTGTCAGTAAAGTTGGCCATTGCAATAAAAAACCCAGCAAGATCATCACAAAAGCCACGTATTGTGGGTGACGTATACGTGCATAAGGGCCTGTGATCGCTAAAGAATGCTGACGTTGCGCGTTGTACAGCACGTGCCATGACGTTGATAACAGGTAAAATCCATAGCCCAAGAAAACGTAACTGGCGATATGCAAAATGCCAAAATGTGGATCACCTTTTTCACCTAATAGCGTTGACCACAAGTGACCTGCATTATGAGAAAGTAAGTCAAGTTGAGGGAAGCGAGTTTGAAGCCAACCAGATAACAGGTAAATGGTTAAAGGAAAACCATACATTTCGACAAATAGAGCAATGATAAAAGCCGAAAAGGCCCCAAATGTACGCCAATCGCGCGCAGTGGAAGGTCTAAAAAAACTGAAAGCGAACATGATAAAAACTGCTGAGTTAATGATAACCAGCGTCCATAAACCATAAGCCGATTCCGCATGATTCATGATGGATCTCCTGATAAGAGCTATTTTTTGTTATCAGATATATCGGATTTTTTTTGCTGCGAGTGGTTATGCCCATGACCACCATGCATAAAAATATGCATCAGTGGACACGCTAAAAGGAATAAATAAGGCAAAGCACCGATAACGTGGGCTAAATGTTCCGTTAATAGAAAATAAGCTGCGATACCACCCAGCACGATTAGACCAATGGCATAACGTGTAGACCAGAAGTTAGGTACTGAATTATTTTCTTGGTGTTGGTGATTCATGGTGC
Organism: Acinetobacter sp. YH12208; assembly: GCF_013418055.1. Lineage (NCBI taxonomy): Bacteria > Pseudomonadati > Pseudomonadota > Gammaproteobacteria > Moraxellales > Moraxellaceae > Acinetobacter > Acinetobacter sp. YH12208. The sequence goes on along the minus strand of NZ_VPCT01000021.1, from coordinate 10,045 downwards.
TTTCCCCTAATTCATGGGTAACTATTTAGTTGCTGACGGAGGCATACAGTCCATCATCATCTGCATCATGGATTGCATCATGTCCATACGTTTTTCCATCATCTGCTGACGGTCAGCCATATTTGCATTCATGCTTTGGCTGCCCATCTGTTTCATCATACTCATACCTCCTTGCATGAGTTTCATGTGCTCAGCCATAAGTTTCTGACGTTCTTGTGGGGTTTTTGCAGCCATCATCTTCTCATGCATGGCTTGCATCGCCTTCATGTGTTGATCCATTGCAGCCATTTTATCTGTAGCAGTGGTGCTGGTAACTGTTTGCTTAATTGTTACTGCAGATGGTGCTGTTTTTTCAGGGTGGTGATCTTTGTGTTCATCGGATTGCTGTGCAAATGTATTCAATGACGCGGCTGCGATACATAAGCCCAAAAAAATGTTTTTGAATTTCATCATAATTTTTTCCTTTAAATAATTTGGAAGTAAAAGCTATGTTTTAGTACTGAACAGAGTCTAGGAATTTGACTACTAAACTGATGAAATTTTTGGTTATTCTCTGTCTCTCTTAAAAATTTTAGCACTATTAATTAATTATTTTTAAAAATGACAAAAATGTAATTTTGAGATCTTCTCGAAATATATAGTCTATGCTGAGATGACAAAAATTTTATTTAATATTAATCTTTTAAAACTATTAAAGTTGTTATGATTTTATGTGCTTAAAAAAATAAAAATGAAATGATTAGATGACTCCAAGGCTAGTTAGAGACACATTCTTAATGTAATTTACACTGTTATTCCTTTAAAGAAAAAATACAGTTGATCAAAATAGTTTTTTATAGAAAAAAGGGTGGATAATTTAATTATTAAACTTATTGGTATATTTATTAGATAGAAGGTAAAGAAGATTATTTTTAATATTAGGGTTTATAATCCAAATTTCAGAGTAAGGAATCTACTACTTATATAATAGAGATTCCATCTCCAAAACAGTACTACTGTATGAATGAGTTGTATTCAATGCAGGGAAGAATGTAGATCCTTAATACTAACGGAAAATTATTTTACTGAATTTTCATGTAAAGACTCATTTAATTGATCAATCACTGTCGTCCATTCACCATCAGAGTGTAGTTTTTCTTCTAAAAAATGACGTTGAGCATCAGTCCAAAAAATTGCTTGTGTTAAAAAAACATCTCCAGCTAGCTGATGGCTCTCTATGAATTTTGCAATTGCTTCTTCAGTAGAAGCTAAACCAAGCTGTTCAAATAATTTGGTCATTCTTGGACGTGTTTGAGTCATGTGCTTAGCCCACAAATTTATATTAGATCAAATTAAACATAACATGTTTATATTTAAACTAAAATATAAAAAATTAAATAGCTACTATTTTCTTAGACAAAATGATTACTACATTTCATAAATCAACCACCTACATAATTTGTTTGTTAAATGATCATTATTTTTCAATAAGATTATTTTAATAGTTAAAGATTTTAAATTTTAAAAATGACAAAAATGTAATTTTGAAGTCATCGCTCTGTTTCTGTCTCTCACTAATAATTGAAATATAAGAGGAGATGATGTGGTCTCATTAAATATAGATTTTATAAAGTCATCTCTAATGAACTAACGAATCAAGAGGAAACGTAAATGAAATTATTTCAAAATAAAATGACTGCTCTACGTAATGTTGTAGTAGCTGCAACGATGATTGTGGCTACTACAACTACGTTCGCTCATGTGAGTTTAGTGAGTGCGATTCCTGCGGAAAATGCATCTGTCCTTAGTCAACCAAAGAACTTGACCCTTAACTTTGGTGCAGAGGTTATGTTGATGAATATTAAGTTACTGGATGCTCAGCGAAGAGATGTTCCTTTAAAATATGAAGTTACGCATGACTTAAAGAAATCCTTTGATGTCGCTCTTCCGAAACTGAAAAAAGGTAAATATACCGTTGTCTGGACAACAATGGGGAAAGATGGCCACAACATGAATGGTGAATATAGTTTCACTATCAAATCAACTAAATAAGAATTGATTACCTTTCAACATGTCAGTGAGGTGCTGGCATGTTGTTCTAGAATGGACAAAAATAATGATTTCTGAATATTGGATGTGGGCCACTTGGTTAACTAAGGTTATTTTATATTTAAGTTTAGCTTTTGTCGTTGGTGGAGCCTTTTGCTATTTTTTACTTAGACAATATCTTGAACTAAAAGAATCGATTCTTAAATATATTACAATTGGCGCTGGATTAGGCCTAATTTCCAGTACCTTGGGATTTTTTATTCTGATTGGTAGTTTTGCCAATACTGGTATTACAGGGATGGTGGACCCCACGTATATTAATATATTGGTTAATACTCCGACGGGGTATATATACGTTCTTCGTTCTATTAGTTTTGCTCTTTTACTTCTTCTCATGGTGGTTAAAGTTAACAGGAACAAAGGTCAGTTTTCTATAATTGAAAGTTCAATATTTTGTATTTTACTTATCCCGATTATTTTTAGTTTTTCCCAGCTCGGACATGTCGCTAATTTAACCTTACTTGCTCAAATTTTATTATCAATCCATATTCTAGTTATGTCGTTATGGATGGGGTCTTTATATCCGTTATGGAAAACCAGCCGGGAAATAAGTGGTTTACCTTTAAAAGATCGCATGCATGTATTTGGACGTATTGCTGCTTTCATTGTTGGGATATTAATCGCCTGTGGCGCTAGTGTAGCTCTTCTTTTAATTAAAGATTTTAATACCTTAATCAATACTGCATATGGCTATGGTTTCATGGTTAAAATGTTTTTTGTTATAGGTATTCTACTTTTAGCTGCCTTCAACAAATGGTATTTCACCCCGCATCTTCAACATCCTAAATTTGCTAAACACCTTAGTCATGCCATTTTATTTGAGATGTTATTAGGTCTATCAATTCTATTAACAACAGGCTATATAACCACTGTCGTGGGTATTGAATAAGAGAATTTCAAAATAAGGTTATTGAGGAAATTTAACATTAGTACTTTTATCTTTTGTAGCTGAGCAATAAAGTTTCTACTGGACTGCCAGCTTACGACAATCAGAACAGTAAAATCGCATCATAAGGCATTTATATATTAAAGGTAGTCACCGGTTTTTAGCTTCAATCCATAAGAGTCTCATCTATTCAGTTCACTACTATTGATTGAAATAACTATCTTATAAATTTCAAAGTGATCGTAGATGACAAAAATGTCATTTTTAAGTCACGTTAATGTTGGTTAAGTACTTTTACTGTAGTCATTAGAACGCTATGCTTTAGAATACTCTGATGAAAACTATGGATGTAAACAGACCAAGTTACAGCAAGTAACTGATTCAGAGAAAGGCTGGTTGTATGGTGAAAGTTTAGAGTTACTGTTCTAATGGTTTAAACAAATGTTTTGTTAAAAAGGAGCAACATATGAAATTTCACATCGCTAATATGACTTGTGGTGGTTGTGCACGAGGCATTACTACTGCAATTAAAGAGCTCGACTCGAATGCATCACTCGATATTGATTTACAAAACCGTATCGTTGAAATCAACACAACGGTTAGTCAGGATAAAGTCATTGCCACTCTCGGTGATCGTGGATTTACAGCTGAGCCTGCTTAATCTCTGTTAGAGTAAAGTGGTAATCCCTTATCACTTTACTTACTCTTGTTTTTCTCATCGTACAGATAAAATCTGTACTTGCTTGCAATAAAAGTGCTGCCTGAATTCCCAATTATCTTGGTTCGAGCTGATCTTCGCATATAGAACTCAGCATATCTAAATGATAGAGATCGTATATGAGTACCGAAATGACTGATACGCCACACTACAGTGAAACATTAGAGATTGAGGGGATGACATGTGCTTCTTGTGTAGGCCGTGTGGAAAAAGCTTTAAAATCTGTTGAGGGTGTTGAATCGGCTCATGTAAATCTGGCTACCGAAAAAGCAGTCATTTATGCGCATCAACCACTTGATCGCGCTACTTTAATTAAAGCCGTAGAAAAAGCAGGCTACGAAGTGGAAGTATTGCAACCGATAGAGCTTACGATAGAGGGTATGTCATGTGCTTCTTGTGTAGGTCGAGTAGAAAAGGCTTTAAAATCTGTTGAAGGAGTTGAGTCGGCTCATGTAAATCTGGCTACTGAAAAAGCGACTATTCAGGCAAGCTCATCTGTCACTCGTGACTCGTTAATTCAGGCTGTCACCAAAGCAGGGTTTGAAGCAAAGTCAGTTCATCAAACTACGGAAAGCTTTCAAGATAAAAAGAATATTGAATTAGAAAAACTTAAAAAAGATTTAATTTTGTCAGTCTTATTGACTCTACCCGTTTTTATTTTAGAAATGGGATCACACCTGATTCCCGCCTTTCATACGTTTATGATGGATAACATTGGCCAACAAAATAGCTGGTTAATGCAATTTTTCTTGACCACAGTAGCATTAATTTTTCCAGGCCGACGCTTCTTCAAAAAGGGCATCCCAAGTTTATTCCGCTTAGCACCAGACATGAATTCCTTGGTGGCTGTAGGAACATTGGCTGCTTATCTTTATTCAGTGGTTGCTACTTTCTTTCCAAGTGTCCTGCCACAAGGCACGGTCAATGTTTATTATGAAGCTGCAGCGGTTATTATCACTTTAATTCTATTAGGTAGATTTTTTGAAGCCAAGGCAAAAGGCCGAACGTCTTTAGCAATTCAACATCTAGTTGGAATGCAGCCTAAAGTTGCCAGAATACAGCTCAATAATCAGGTGATAGAAGTTCCGATTGCCGAAGTTCAAACAGGAACGATTGTAGAGATTAGACCAGGCGAGCGTATCCCTGTCGATGGTGAAGTTATTCACGGCCAAAGTTTTATTGATGAATCCATGATTACTGGCGAGCCTATGCCCGTTGAAAAAACGATAGGCTCTACTGTGGTAGGAGGAACAATTAACCAAAGTGGCAGCTTAAATATCAAAGCCACCTCTGTTGGTAGTTCATCAGTGCTTTCTCAAATCATCCGAATGGTTGAACAGGCACAGGGTTCCAAGCTGCCTATTCAGGCATTGGTTGATAAAATTACCATGTGGTTTGTACCTGTAGTAATGGGTCTCTCTCTTTTAACTTTTATTACTTGGTTTATCTTCGGCCCTGAGCCAGCCCTAACGTTTAGCTTAGTTAATGCAGTTGCGGTACTCATTATTGCATGTCCTTGTGCAATGGGACTTGCAACGCCTACATCAATCATGGTGGGAACTGGGCGTGGTGCTGAAATGGGTGTTTTATTCCGTAAAGGGGAAGCTTTGCAGCTGCTCAAAGAAACTAAAGTGGTTGCTGTTGATAAAACAGGGACCCTGACTGAAGGGAAACCAATTTTAACCGATCTGCATGTCTTAGAAGGGTTTGAATACAATGCCGTACTTTCACTTATGGCAGCCGTTGAATCAAAGTCTGAGCATCCTATTGCTCGAGCAATTGTACAAGCCGCTATAGATAAGGAATTAATCCTGTCTCCTGTTGCTGATTTCAAGTCAGTCACGGGCTATGGAATAGAAGCAACGGTGTCTGAACATTTGGTTCATATTGGTGCAGATCGATATATGGAAAAACTAGGTTTGAATCCTAATGTTTTTTCTCAATTTTCGGATCGTTTGGGAGAAGAAGGAAAAACCCCTCTCTATGTTGCGATTGACCAGAAACTTGCTGCCATTATTGCTGTAGCAGATCCAATTAAAGAATCAACATTTGCTGCAATTGAAGCGTTACATCAGTTAGGTTTAAAGGTTGCCATGATTACAGGTGATAACCGTCATACAGCTCAAGCGATTGCAAAAAAACTAGGTATTGATGAGGTTATTGCAGAAGTCTTACCAGAAGGTAAAATAGAGGCCGTTAAAAAATTAAAAAATCAATATGGTAAACTCGCATATGTTGGAGATGGCATTAATGATGCCCCTGCACTTGCAGAAGCAGATATTGGTTTAGCAATAGGTACAGGTACAGACGTAGCTATTGAAGCTGCTGATGTGGTTTTGATGTCTGGCAACCTGAAAGGAGTGCCAAATGCTATCGCTTTAAGCAAAGCGACTATAACCAATATTCGTGAAAATTTATTTTGGGCATTTGTTTACAATGCAGCTCTGATTCCTATTGCAGCAGGTGTACTTTATCCGCAATTTGGACTGCTACTTTCTCCTGTATTTGCTGCTGGTGCAATGGCTCTCTCGTCAATATTTGTACTAGGAAATGCTTTACGATTAAAACGTTTTAAAGCCCCCCTTGCAATTATTTAACCATTTTTTATATACATTTAAAGTTTTGTTGGCTTTACTTTATATATTTGGAAATAGTCTAAGCCATGTTGGCTTTTATTAAATATCATACAGTTGATATTCTAATTATTTGAGAGGGATTAAGATGAAAAGAATTTTATTAATATGCTTTATAGGCATGTCATTTACCTATGCGAATGCTCATTCTGGGGGAACGAACTCACAGGGTTGTCATACCAACAGTAAAACTGGTGATTACCACTGTCATTAATAGGTGCGCACACAGTTTTTTTATTTAAAAGACTGTGCTTTAAAGTTATAAGTAGCGTTTAACTAAAGCTAAAAATTCATTCAGTTCTTTTTCCTTTATTTTCTCAGTATCACCGAGTACATGTTCTCTAAGATGAAGTTCTATTAACTCATTCATTAAGCCATTTATCGCACCTTTAATTGCTGCAACTAGCTGTAATACCTCAATACAAGAATTTTCAGAATTTAAAATATTCTGTTCAAGGGCATTAGTTTGACCTTGAATTCGTCTAATCCGATTTAAAATTTTTTTGTTCTGATTTAAGTGAGACATACTATTCAACCTCAAGAACATATACTATGGGGGAGTATTAATTGTGGTGCAATAAAATGTAATATCTAAATAATGTTAAAAGTGACCATTCGCATCAATTTGACGAAGGAAATCCTTTAGCACAAAAGAAAATTTTAATCGCAACCATCCTCACTGGTGTAATGATGGTGTTTGAAATTTTTGGAGGATGGTTCTTTAATTCCATGGCTTTATTGGCTGATGGATGGCATATGAGTTCTCATATGTTGGCATTGGGCTTAGCTTATTTTGCCTATAAAATGGCTCGAAAATATGCTCGTGATCAGAGATTCTGTTTCGGTACATGGAAGATAGAAATCTTAGCTGGATATTCGAGTGCCATTTTATTGATGGTTGTTGCTGTATTCATGGGTGTTCAATCGATAGAACGTTTATTCAATCCTGTGAATATTCACTACAACGAGGCAATTTCAATTGCGATTGTTGGCTTGATCGTTAATTTTATTTGTGCCTGGTTACTACGTGAAAATGGTCACCACCACCATCATCACTCTCATGATGACCATGACTTAAACCAGAAAGCCGCTTTTCTTCATGTAGTAGCAGATGCAGTAACTTCTGTATTAGCGATTATTGCACTTTTCGCAGGGAAGTATTTTGGATGGGATTTTTAGATGCAATTCTAGGGATCGTAGGTGCAGTGCTTGTAGCACAATGGTCTTGGGGATTGATTAGAGAAACAGGTAAAACATTGCTTGATGCAGAGATGGAACATCCTGTAGTAAAGGAGATTCAGGAAGTTGTAGAGGAATTAGATAACCAAATTACGATTACTGATCTGCATGTCTGGAAAGTAGGTAGAAGTAAATTTTCATGTATTTTATCCCTAAATACAGTTAATGACTCCTTAACAGCAGAGGTAGTTCGTAAAGCTTTGTCAATTCATGAAGAGATTGTTCATATTTCTGTTGAAATTAACAAGAATTTCCATGTTGTTTAAATTAATATTTATTCCTTTTAAACTTTATCAGTCTATTTATGTAAATCTTAGATTAGAATTTGTTTGTTGTAGAGCGTCGGGGCGCCTCGGCAATTCTGCGTGTTGAAATAGAAAGGAAAATTCATTACTTTAAAGCGCAAAGCGTGTTGCAGATGCAGCTCTTATTCCGAGGAATTTTACACTGGTATCGCCCGCCGATAGAAACACCAGATCCGGCAGTCAGGACGTAAATAACCATTCCTCCAGTTTAAATAAAAAAACCTGCAGATTCGATGCAGGTTTTTTTTAGAGATAATCAATCGCGTCTTATTTGGCTTTACGCTCTTTCTCGATCAGGTAATTCACCACCTGAATGACTTTGGCATCATTACCCTGCACAATATATTTACCATTCACGGTCACTGCCGGAACACCACTTAACTGATACTGAGCAGCCAGATTTTTGGCTTGGGCAATTTTCGAAGTGATCGGGAAAGATTTATAAGTGCTGTTAAATTTCGCTTCAGGAATACCATAGCGGGTATAGAACTTGGCCAATTGCGCCTGTTCTAAAATTGGACGTTGCTTATCATGAATATCATGGAATAATTGTAAATGTGCTTTTTGACGCACACCCAATGCTTCAGACACATAATAAGCACGCGCTGCCTGCTCCCAGAGTGGATTCATTGCAGCCGGCGTACGTACAAAACGTACATCTTTTGGTAATTTTTTCAACCAGCCCTGCATATGTGGTTCAAGCGCGAAACAGTGACCACAGCCGTACCAGAAGAATTCACGTACCTCAATTCTGCCCGGTTTTTCGACTTTGACTGGTTTTGCAACCACCTGATAGTCCTGACCTGCCACAAAATTGGCCATAGCATTGCCTGAAAAGGCCAAAACAGATGCGGCAACAGCTCCTAAAAGGAATTTTTTCATTGGGATTATCGTCCTCTAAATCATTATGCTTAGTGTATGGGTTCACTATAAATCAATTATGCCGGTTCCGTTTTCATGCTGCGAACTTTTGTGCTATCAGAACCGCTACATTAAAGTATGCGACTGATTTTAAGTCAGTTAATATGGCCATTCGACCGCTATGTGTTTTTAGATAATCACAAAAGTTAAACTTTGAGTAATAAAAACGGTTATAATTTCTACGATTAAAACGTAGTGGTCAAACCTACAGTAAATATTAGCTTCTTACTATTCTCTTCAGTAACAGCCGCGTGGCTCTGAGAATGATCTTCTGACATACAATAGTTTCCTTATTCTATTTACGATTAGCTGAGAGACTTGAGTAAGCCTCAATATTTCTGCTAAAAATTGCTTACTATAATTGGTCAAGAAGCTTTCTTTTCATTTATCCACCGGGACAATATTGGTAATAAAACCAACATAAGAAGGGTTGATGAGATAATTCCTCCAATAACCACATTTGCTAGTGGGCACTTTACTTTTTTCTCCAATTCCAATGCCTCCCTAACTAATTAGAGAGTTTTAAGCATTATTACATGAATCTTTCCAGTACTATTGTTGCAAATATACTAAGTTGCATATTTATTCCTGCCTATGTATAGGAGCATATGTAACCCTAAAGTTTAAAATAGTCTTTTCGGATTATTTAAAAATTTGAAAATGGTAAAGAATAAATTAAAAACAATAAATATATTTATCATTCGATTTAAAAAAATTAATTAATCTTAGTTACACCATACTAAAAATAACTAATTTTTAGTTTTCCTAGTTATATGTGCTTCATTATAATTTTGAATTAATTCTCTTCACACCCTTTGCTTTTTTCATTGTTAATTATTTCTAAATTTTTCTCTAAGAAACGAAGTCCCCCATCAGCAAAACTACTGGTTGAAAAAACTATAGTAAAAATAACTAAAACAATCTTCATATATATATTATTGAATCTAATCATATCTTGGACCAAAAAATAATTTCTTCATATACTAATTCCTAGATATATACACCTAAATGACAACCAAATTACAAATTTGTAATTTTGTTAAGGTTTGTCCTAAAAAAAATAAATTAATACTATTTTAACAAAGATAAGTTGTTGCTGAAAAATTTGAATTGTAAGGGATTTAATTAGGCACTGTTGCAAATAGAGATTTGAGTCGATGATGTTCCCTTTAAAAAGTACTTAGAGACCGAAAACCCTGTTGATTAGACACACTTCACCCTGAGGCTGACCATAATAAAATGACGATGCTTGTCC
>NZ_VPCT01000020.1:0-31510 GCF_013418055.1 Acinetobacter sp. YH12208 | reverse complement strand
TTTGCGAGATTAAAACATTTCCGTGCTATTGCTACCCGATTTGATAAGCTTGCACGAAATTATCAGTCTATGATCTACATTGCTTGCATGTTTATTTGGTGCAAAGCCAAATGAGGACACGCCCTAGATCGCTTTCATAAACCAGAAAACGACTACTTTTTTGATTGATATTTGTACTCTAATTTTCTTGGCATTCATGCATTATCTGCGGATGAAGTACCTCGACTCCAAGAAGCTTTCGGAACCAAAGTGTAAATGCTAGCGAGATTTCATCGAGTGGTTAAGCAGCAAGGAACGCATTCTAACTCGATGTAGACTACTCAGATAAAGTCATTTTTTGTCTGACTATTGGCGCGAATACCAAACTTTATTTCACGTTGCTACGAATGATAGGATTTTAGAGCCCAGAGCCTCAGGAATTGTACGTTATGCTGAAGACTGTCTGATTCAGTCCTGTCTTTTTCATTTACCGAAGAATTTGCCCGAGGGTGCAGACATAAACTGATCTAATATATAAATCTGATATTTTTCTTCTTTGGTAAGATGAGTGTAATTCATGATGCAATTTTGACTTTAGTCAGTCGGAAACAGCATGCTAGCTCATCTTGCATCTTTCAATGATTTAATCTCTGTTGCACTTCATTTGAGATTCTAAGTTATTTATGTTTGTTCAGAAAATACAGCAGAACAAGGTTCTGTAGAAATGCTGTTGATTTGTTTCCTAAGCTTATAAATATCTTTATAACTCTCTAGAATGCTAGAGAAATATGTATACAGCACAATATTGAAAAATTCAAAGAAAGACTTTTATAAATTGCTTTGATGTCAAAAAACACCTGATCACGCGGCTTAAGAAGAAAATTTCTATTCATATTCTGATAAAGAAAATTTGAATTTACGGGTCATTAAAGATCAATCCAGTTTAAAGAATAAATAACCTGATTTGCTCCAGCAGTATATAGATTTTTCTGAGTCATATCGAAAAATAGGAACCAAAAATTATGCAGCATCGACTTCAATATTTTCCTATAAAAATCGCATTATCCTGTCTAATCGCTTGTCTGACTCAGATGCTTTATGCCGAAAATGCGGTAACAGAAGTACAAAAACTTGCACCGATTATTGTGCAGGCGACCCGTACTGACCGGGAGCGTTTAAGCACACCCGCTTCAGTGTATTATCTCAATCAGGAACAACAGAACAGCCTGAATGTGAATCTTTCGGAAACCTTAAAGGGTGTTCCAGGGTTACAGCTCAATAATCGTGAAAACTATGCCCAAGATTTGCAAATTTCAATGCGTGGCTTTGGTGCCCGTTCCAGTTTTGGGGTACGCGGCGTGCGTTTATATGTCGATGGAATTCCGGCGACCATGCCGGATGGGCAGGGGCAAACCTCGAATATTGACTTGAACAGTCTGGAGCATATTGAAGTTTTAGGCGGTGCATTTTCATCGCTATATGGTAATTCTTCCGGAGGGACAATTTTAACCACCACACGGGAAGGGCAAGGTGCTGATTCGATCGAACTGGGTCATTCTGCCGGCAGTCAACATAAAGGTCAGACCAAGCTGGTTTTGCAGGGCGGTTCAGAAAATGCCAATGAGCCGAGCTATATGATCAGTTCATCCTATTTTGATACTGACGGTTTTCGGGATCATAGCGGTGCGCATAAAGTCCTGAGTAATGCCAAGCTAACTTGGGATCTGGAGGACGGCTCTAAAATTAACTGGATTAATAATTACGTTAAAATTGCTGCGGATGATCCCGGTGGTTTAACTCGCGAACAGTGGCAAGCCAATCCTAAACAGGTCGCTGCGAATGTCCTTTTATATAATGCACGTAAGGAAATTGAACAGCTGCAAACCGGGATAACCTGGAATAAACCGATCAATGATCAGCATGAACTCTACGGGATGGCCTATTGGGGACAACGGGCAGTGACCCAGTACCAGTCGATTCCTCGTACAGCGCAAGGTGGAGTCAATCATGCCGGTGGCGTGATTGATTTTGACCGTCATTTCTACGGCACTGACCTGCGCTGGACAGGTAAAGATATTTTGCCAAATACTAAATTGATTGCTGGTGTTGCGATTGATGCGATGACCGAAGACCGTAAAGGCTATCAAAACTTTTTAGGTGATCGCTTGGGGGTTAAAGGTGAACTGCGTCGAGATGAAGATAATACCCTATGGAATTTAGATCCGTATTTGCAAGCTTCTTATCACTTTGCTCCCGATTGGACTTTAGATGCAGGGCTACGTTATAGCAATGTACATTTCAAGTCTACAGACAAGTTTCTGGCGAATGGCGATAATTCAGGTAAAACCGATTATCATAAATTCTTGCCTTCAGCTGCGTTAAGCTGGCAGATTTTACCTGAGCTGATGACTTATGTCAGTTATGCACAAGGCTTTGAAACGCCGACCTTTACTGAAATGTCTTATCCTGCAAATACTGCAGAAAACCGCAGCTTTAGTTTAAAAGCAGCAGAAAGTGAAAGCTATGAAGTGGGTTTGAAATCTGCTAATGCTTGGGGGGATTTCACCGTAGCCGCCTTTCGGACCAGAACCGAAAATGATATTGTTTCTGCGGGAAATGAGGGTGGGCGCGCTACCTTCCGTAATGCAGATAAAACCTTAAGAGAAGGTGTAGAACTTTCCTGGAACAAAAACCTGTGGCGAGATCTGACAGCACAAGCCAGCTATAGCTATATTGATGCCACTTTTGATGCAGATATTCCTGAACTTCGGAATGATGAAGGAGAGGTTGTAGTATCTAGAGTAGCATCGGGGAACTATATTCCGGGGATTGCCAAAAATCAGGCATTTTTAAGTCTAGGCTGGAAGCCTGAAAATGGTTTAAGGGCTGGCTTTGATGTGCGTTACTCCGACAAGATTTATGTGAATGACTTAAATTCTGATACTGCACCAAGCTACACAGTCGCTGGTGCAAATATTGGCTATCACTGGAAAATGCAGGATTGGGCAGTGAATACTTTTGCACGGGTGGACAATCTGTTGGATAAAGACTATTCGGGTTCAGTCATCGTCAATGAAAGTAATGGTCGTTTCTATGAACCGGCAGAAGGGCGTCATTGGAGTGCGGGGGTGAGTATGACAAAAGTATTTTAATTCAAAGCATTAAAAGTTACTTTATTTTTATGTGTCTAGAAAATAAAAAAACGACAGGTGATTGGTATATTTTGAAATCTGGGTCAAAATATATAAAACTTGCCATTCGCATATTGATTATTTTAATAAGTCCATTTTTTACTGACCTGAAATAAATAAACTAATCACTAACAGTCTTTGCTTAACTTAATAAACGCTTTATATATTGCTTAAAAAAACAACTCAAACATTACACTGTTTTTAATCTAATTCACCTATTTTATAAAGGCAAAATTAATCAATAAAACCTTAAAAGGATGCCATTATGAAAGCTATTTTAATGAAGAAGATGATTCAGTGTGCTGCAGTCAGTGGTGTATTGGTTTTTGCTGCAGGCCAAACTATGGCAATGAATCAACAATCTAAGAATACTGCTCAACAGCATTCCCAAGTGTCGAATGACAGTCGTGTGACTTTAACTGACAGTCAGGTGATTAAGGTATTAAGTACAGCGAACAACGGTGAGATTAAGCAGGCAAAAACAGCCCTGCCTAAACTGAAGACAGATGAAGCCCGCAAGTATGCCCAAATGATGATTAATGATCATTCAGCAAATGAGAAAAAAGCTCAAGCCTTGGCAAATCGTTTAAATTTAACGCCACAAACCAGCACTCTCAGTACTGGATTGCAAAATGATAGTGATAAGGTGGTGGCCAAACTGAGTCAGTCATCCGTAACAGATAAGGACTATATGATGAGTCAAGTTGAAGTCCATCGTAAAGTGGTGACAATGCTCGACAAGCAGTTGATTCCAAATGCTAAAAATATAGAGTTAAAGAATATGCTGACGCAAACCCGTACTGCGGTTGCTGCACATTTGAAGAAAGCTGAACAAATCGTTGAAAAGATGAAATAATTTAATAATCATTCAATAAAAAAACCGCCATTAATGGCGGTTTTTTTATTCATAATATTTAATTAAAGTAGAGAAGAAGTAAGTAAATAGAAAATCTTTTTATTTCAATAGTCATTTGAAATATAGTATTTTTTCTATAGTGGAATGCTTATAATTTAACATGTAAATAACACGTAAAAAGAGATAATAATGCAAGGATCTATTTTAGATTATTCAGTGCAGCATAATACCGGTATTATTAGTGGGGATGATCAGAATCGTTATCAATTTACTGGTAGTGAATGGAGAGGCCAAGCGCTACCAGCACGTGGACAACGTGTAGATTTTGAGGTGTTAGGGCAGGGACAAGCCAAAGACGTTTATTTAGTATCGGCTCCTAATCCCTTTACCAATCAAGTCGGGCAAAAAAATCGAATTGTTGCGGCATTGCTCGCATTTTTCTTGGGTGGATTTGGTATACATAAGTTTTATCTAGGTCGTATCGGTTGGGGAATTGTCTATCTAATTTTCTTCTGGACATTTATTCCGGCAATCATTGCATTTATTGAGTTTATTATGTACCTATGTACTTCCGATGAAGATTTTGCACGAAAGTATGGTTAAGTTTTCATTGAGAGAAAGGGCGATATCGCCCTTTCTTTTTGGTCAAGTTATTTGGCAGGCTGCCCCCATTCATTGGTTTCTTGTTTGGTCTCTGTTGCTAGCCAGATAATTAATAAAATACTGCCAATAAGCGGGATAAATGCAATTAAAAGCCACCAACCGGATTTATTAATATCATGTAAACGACGTATCGTTACTGCTAAGCCTGGAATAAATAACGCTAAAACTACTAAGGCATAAAGTACAAACTCAGTTCCAATGACTGCATCAATAATTTGAGCAATAATTAATAAAATAAATTGGACTAAGGTAAAAAACCAGAATTCTTTACGACGAGCACGCCCTATAAACGTCGCATAACTTTTTAAACACTTTACAAACCAATCAATCATATTGAATTGTTCTTCAGCTTTATTCTGATCAGAAATTTTGTCTAATTGCTTGGAAATATTTTGTACAGGATTGCTGTGACCTAATGCTGTAAAAATTTGAATGGCATTCCCTGTAGGATCGATATCGAAATCGACTTGATCTCCACGAGCAGGCGGATGCTGTCCACGCCATTCTGCACCGGTGAAATTGTACCGATTTTGGTCGTCGCCACTAATCACACCAGCATTATGCTGCACTGAATAATCTAAAATAACCCCTTTCATTTTTACCCTCTTTCTTTGTGTTTAAATTTATAAATTGTTTTTAAATTCATGTGGATAATATCATAATAGTATATTTAGGCACTTATTTTTTATAATATTTTTAATGTAGATGGTCGGTTTTTTTATGCATTGAATAGGCTATATTTCATATAAAAAATCCCGCTACTGGGGCGGGATTTCACTAAACTTTTTCTTTTTGACTTACCAGCTTAAAGCACCGCCGGTCTGATAATCCGTAACACGCGTCTCAAAGAAATTCTTCTCTTTACGCAAGTCCATCATCTCCGACATCCACTGGAACGGGTTATTCACACCAGCGAACTGTTCAGGCAAACCCAACTGCGCTAGACGACGGTTGGCAATAAACTTCAGATATTCTTCCATCATGCCCGCATTCATACCCAATACACCACGTGGCATCGTGTCACGTGCATATTCGATTTCCAGCATTGTGCCTTCAAGAATCATCTGAATGATTTCTTCCTGGAACTCGGTTGTCCATAGACCCGGGTTTTCGATCTTGATCTGGTTAATCATATCAATACCGAAGTTCAGGTGCATGGATTCATCACGCAAAATGTACTGGAATTGCTCGGCAACACCATTCATCTTGTTACGCCGGCCCATCGACAGGATCTGGCTGAAACCGCAGTAGAAGAAAATCCCTTCAAGTACACAGTAGAACGCGATCAGGTTGCGCAGCAGGATTTGATCATTTTCAGGTGTACCGGTTTTGAAAGTAGGATCACTTAAAGACTGGGTGTATTTCAGACCCCACGCTGCTTTACGTGCCACTGACGGAACTTCGCGGTACATGTTGAAGACTTCGCCTTCATCCATACCGAGCGATTCGATACAATACTGGTAAGCGTGTGTATGAATCGCTTCTTCAAATGCCTGACGCAAGATGTATTGACGGCATTCAGGGTTGGTAATGTGACGGTAAATCGCCAATACCAAGTTGTTTGCAACCAGTGAATCGGCAGTCGAGAAGAAACCGAGTGAACGCATGACAATGGTACGTTCATCTTCAGTCAGGCCGTTTTCAGATTTCCAAAGTGCGATGTCATGGTTCATGTTGACTTCTTGCGGCATCCAGTGGTTGGCACAACCGTCTAGATATTTTTGCCAAGCCCATTCGTATTTGAACGGAACAAGCTGGTTCAAGTCGGCACGACAGTTGATCATCGCCTTGTCGTCAACCTGTACACGCTGTGCACCCATTTCAAGCTCTTCCAGACCTGGAGCAACATCAAGTTGTTCTAGGGAAGCAGATGCTCTTGCCAGCGAATCGGTTGGATTTGATCCTCGGTTTTGAGTGGCTCTAAGGGGTTGTGCAGTTGCCACATCCGGCGATGCGTTGCCTGCATCAGATACCATCTGTGAATTAGTCGCTTTTTGCGGCTCGACGGGCGCAGGCTGCTGTTCAGGAGCAGCCGGTTTTTGCGAATCATCTTCGAAATCGTCCCAACTTAGGATAGACATATCAATTCTCTCTACGTTGCTTTATATCTTTTATGAGACATTCAGCTTGGCTGAGATGTCTTACTATACGCTTAATTTGTGTAAGCAAAATTAAGTTTTGTCGATGAATGCTGTGAATTTATACAGCAGCACTATCCTCACTACTTATTTTGCTTACGCTGCTGGCGTAGTTTGAACCAGAAATAAGCAAGTGGTGCGTAAAAGGTAATAGCAAAGGAGATCAGCAATGCCGCAAGTCCTAACATGTAGTTGTGGGTCATATGGGGCATTGAGGTTTCCTTTTACTTTTAGTTTGTGAATCCTAGCCGAAACTAGGATTCACGTTTAAATCATTTTTTAGATGATTTACTAGGCTTGATTGTTTCAGTAACTGTAGTTTTAGGATGCTTTTTTGCATAGCCTTCAGTTACGAAACGACCAGTTCCTGCATCACGAGAAACTTTTTTCGTAGCCATAGAGATAATCTCCATTACAAATTCAAGATGACTCTTACTGGCTCGTTTCTCGAATCGATGATACAATCCGTTCACGCATTTTGTGATGCCAGCCTCGTTGTGACCATCTTGGTATCACTTCGAGATTGAAAGCCTTCTAGTTAGTTTTGACGGACGCTAGAGGGCTTTTTTATTGCCTGAATTTCGTAATCCCCCTAAGTCCCCCTTTGAAAAGGGGGATTTTCTCCCTCCTTTATTAAAGGAGGGTCGGGGAGGATTTAAAACCTGTCAGATTACTGACAAGCCTCACAATCAGGATTGTCAATTGAACATGCCATTGGCACTGGTGCTGCTTGCGCAAAACCATCTTCCTCTGCAGGAACTTCAGGTTTTTTCGCTTCAACCACCGGAGCGGCTGCTGCAACAGGTGCTGCAGTTGCAGTCGCTTTAACCGCATTTAGTGCGCCAGTGTTAATGGTCGATTTCTCAGCAGACGTCGCACCCAATGCACGTAGGTAATACGTCGTTTTAAGACCACGTAACCAAGCCATCTTGTAAGTGATGTCCAGTTTTTTACCATTTGCACCAGCGATGTAAAGGTTCAGAGACTGAGCCTGATCGATCCATTTTTGACGGCGTGATGCAGCATCTACGATCCAACGTGTATCTACTTCAAACGCAGTCGCGAAGATGGCTTTAAGCTCTTCAGGAATACGGGAAATCTTCTGTACAGAGCCTTCGAAATGTTTCAGGTCGTTGACCATTACTGCATCCCAAAGGTCACGTTCTTTCAACGCACGTACCAGGTACGGGTTAATCACGGTGAACTCGCCAGACAGATTCGATTTCACATACAAGTTCTGGAAAGTAGGCTCAATCGATTGAGACACGCCACAAATGTTAGAAATCGTTGCAGTTGGCGCAATCGCCATCACGTTTGAGTTACGCATACCGTCTTTTTGAACTTTGGCACGTAAAGTGTCCCAATCCAAACGTTGAGTGCGGTCAACTTCGAACATACGTTCAGGACGTGTTTTTGCAACCAGATCCAGTGAGTCGATTGGTAAAATACCCTGATCCCACAATGAACCTTTAAATGTCTCATAGGTACCACGTTCAACAGCCAAATCACTTGAAGTTGAAATCGCGTAGTACGAAATCACTTCCATTGATTCATCAGCAAACTCAACCGCAGCATCAGAACCATACGCCAGGTTCATTTCGTATAAAGCATCCTGGAAGCCCATGATACCCATACCGACTGGACGATGTTTCAGGTTTGAATTACGTGCTTGTGGAACAGCGTAGTAGTTGATGTCAATCACGTTGTCGAGCATACGCACAGCAGTTTTTACTGTACGTGCCAGTTTTTCGCGATCCAGTACACCGCCTTGCACGTGTTGAACCAGGTTGATCGAACCTAAGTTACACACCGCGATTTCTTCTTTGCTGGTGTTCAACGTAATTTCGGTACACAGGTTAGAAGAGTGCACTACACCTACGTGTTGCTGTGGTGAACGTAAGTTACATACGTCTTTGAATGTGATCCACGGGTGACCAGTTTCAAACAACATCGACAGCATTTTGCGCCACAAATCTTTTGCACGGATTTTCTTGTGCAGCATGTTTGTTTCTTTGGCAATACCTTCGTAGTAAGCATAACGCTCAGCGAATTCTGCACCGGTCAAATCATGTAGATCTGGGGTTTCAGAAGGTGTGAACAATGTCCATTCCGCATCTTCGAATACACGTTGCATGAACAGGTCAGGAACCCAGTTCGCTGTGTTCATGTCGTGGGTACGACGACGGTCATCACCAGTGTTTTTACGAAGTTCCAGGAATTCTTCAATGTCCAGGTGCCAGGTTTCAAGATATGCACAAACTGCACCTTTACGCTTGCCACCTTGGTTGACCGCAACAGCCGTATCGTTCGCGACTTTAAGGAATGGAACTACACCTTGCGACTTACCATTGGTACCTTTGATGTAAGAGTTTAAAGCACGCACTGGTGTCCAGTCGTTACCCAAACCGCCTGCCCATTTAGACAGCATGGCGTTATCACGCATTGCGCCATAAATATCATACAGGTCATCATCAATGGTGGTTAAGTAGCAGCTCGACAATTGTGGACGAAGCGTACCTGAGTTAAACAGGGTAGGCGTCGATGCCATATAGTCGAAGCTAGACAACAAGTTATAGAACTCGATGGCACGTTCTTCACGGTTTTCTTCATTGAGCGACAAGCCCATAGAAACACGCATAAAGAACAATTGCGGCAATTCGAAACGTACGCCATCGGAATGGATGAAGTAGCGGTCAAATAAAGTCTGTAGACCTAGGTAGGTAAACTGGTTTGAGCGTTCTGGTTGAATCGCCGCTGCCAGTTTCGCCATATCAAAGTTAAGCAGTTCTGGTGAAATAAGCTCAAGCTCAATCCCTTTTTTCAGGAAAGTTTCAAGTGCTTCACCTTCATGCGTATCCGTAGGCAGACCCAGGAATTTCAAACCAGTCGCCACCAGATCATCACGCAACAAACGTGCGGTCACATAGGTGTAGTTCGGCTCTTGCTCGATCCGGGTACGGGTCGCCATCATCATAGTGGTGGAGATGTCAGACTCTTTTACACCGTTGTACAGGTTTTTCACGGTCTCATCGACAATGGCTTGTACATCAATTCCTTCAAGGCCTTCTGCTGCTTTAGTAACATGCGCAGTTAAAGCACTTAAATCAAGTGGCTTAAGTTGGCCTTCAGCATCGGTAATTTGCAGGGTCGGATGATGGTGTGCACCTAATTGTTTACGTGCTTCAGAACGTTGTTCACGGTAAATGACATAAGAGCGTGCAACTTTCTGTTCGCCCGTACGCATTAGCGCAAGTTCAACTTGGTCTTGAATTTCTTCGATATGAATCGTTCCGCCAGAAGGTAAACGACGTTTAAAGGTATTCAGTACCATTTCCGTCAGTTGCTCGATACGATCATGGATTCGGCTCGAGTCAGCGCTTTGCTGGCCTTCAACCGCCAAAAACGCTTTACCAATTGCGACAGAAATTTTTTCTGCATCAAAAGCGGCAACATCACCGGTGCGTTTAATCACCTGAAGTTGACCAGGAGTTGAAGTGATTACGCTCATGTTAGCATAGCTCCATTGTCATCTATTTTTATGTTTATGGACCGTTTGAACTGGGCAAGTTTCATGCACAGTGTTTGAGGAATAAACACAAGACCTAGTGGTTTTAAAATTAATTGAACACAAGATACGGGAAAATTTAGGGTAGATCAATATTGACATTTAGCTAAATATTTTTCTTAAGTTTTGCTTTAATCCTTGTAAAAATATCGCTATTTTTATTGATTTTTGTATAAGCCTTATCAGGCAAGGCATAGCATAACAAAGTCCCGAGAAAGTGCTTATAGATAACATTGTGGATAACTAAAAAGTGCTGAATCAAGCAGTCATATTTTGTTCATGTAATAGTTGTGTAAATCACAAATCAGATCTAAATCACTGTTTCAAGCATAGTTGCCCAAAAAATGCACGATAAAATATTACAAAATGCTATCTTGATGTATCAGTTTGGTGAACGCTATCTTGTTTACAATGTAAACGTGTGTATATTGCAAGCATATTAAAAACGTATCTATTGGATTTCAAAAGGATACGCCTATAGCGTAGATCCACCAAATAAGGGGCAATACATGAGCCAAGAAGAAAAGTTACCCAAGATTTTAATTGTTGAAGATGATGAGCGTCTTGCTCGTTTAACGCAAGAATACCTCATTCGTAATGGACTTGAGGTTGGGGTGGAGCCGGATGGTAACCGTGCCATTCGCCGGATTATCGCTGAGCAGCCAGATATGGTGGTGCTGGATGTGATGTTACCAGGAGCGGATGGTTTGACCATTTGTCGTGAAGTGCGCCCGCATTATCATCAACCGATCTTGATGTTGACTGCGCGTACTGAGGACATGGATCAGGTCTTGGGTCTGGAAATGGGTGCCGATGACTATGTCGCTAAACCGGTACAACCACGTGTATTGCTGGCACGTATTCGTGCATTACTGCGTCGTACGGACAAGGTGCCTGAAGATGAAGTGGCACAGCGTATCGAATTTGATGATCTGGTCATCGACAATGGTGGTCGTTCAGTTACTTTAAATGGTGATCTGGTTGATTTTACCAGTGCGGAATATGACCTGTTGTGGTTGCTTGCATCAAATGCTGGCCGTATTCTTTCCCGCGAAGATATTTTCGAGCGTTTACGTGGCATCGAATATGATGGTCAGGATCGTTCAATCGATGTGCGTATTTCGCGTATCCGTCCAAAAATTGGTGACGATCCAGAGAATCCGAAGCGTATTAAAACCGTGCGTAGTAAAGGTTATCTATTCGTTAAAGAAACTAATGGTATTTAAGCAAATGTACGTTGTTGCTTGAACGAGCGGGATAAACTATAGGTGTTTAAACACAGTATATTTTTGCGTATATACGCAGGACTCGTCATCCTTGTTGTGTTGGTGGCTGTGTTCGGCTATCTGTTGGTACAGATTATCAACTATCAGCGTGCGCAAGAATATCGTGAGTCTCTGACTGATGGTATGGCCTATATCATCAGTGAGGGTGTCGCGCGCCAGCCAAATCTTCAGCAAAAGATGGATTGGGTTTCCGATGCTTCTGATTTGCTGGAATTGCCAATTCACTATGTAGAAGCCAGTAAGGTGGATATCACCCGTGCTGAAGGTCGCCGTATTGCAGATCGTAAAGCCGTGGTGCGCTGGGATGCCAAAACCGGCATTGCCTATATTGTGGTGGGGCTGCGCGATGACCCGAATCATTACCTGTATATAAAGGCCGACAGTATTACCGAGCGCCAGATGAAGGCGCTGCCGGTCTTTATTCTGGATTATCTGGTCTATTATCCGGGTCAGGAAAAAGAATATCTGTCCGCTATTCAGGATCATTTTTCTTATCCGGTATCGATTGAAAACGTACAGAGCTTACCTTTAGATTCCGAGCAGATCGGGCGCTTGCGTCTTGATCACAGTATCATTTTGTATCGGGATAGTGCCTCAATCCGTGGCACCACCATTTCAATTATTTCGCCAATTCCAGGTTCGACCTCACAAGTCTTGGTGATGGGGCCGGTGCCATTGTTTAACTGGATGCCATTCCAGTTGGCCACCGGGATTACTTTATTGAGCCTGTTTGTGCTGAGTCTGGGGGTGTATGGTTTGCTGGTGCCGATGCAGCGCAAGTTGCGTGAAGTCAGCTATGCCTTAAACAAAATGAAAACCGGTAATATGTCATTGCGTCTTCCTGTAGAAGGAAGTGACGAAATGGCAACGCTGGCCTCTAGCTTTAATAATATGTCTGATCATATTCAGCGCCTGATTGAAGCCCAGCGTGAACTGATGCGTGCGGTGTCGCATGAACTGCGTACACCAGTAGCACGGATTCGTTTTGGTGTGGAAATGATGGCAGATGAAGATGATTACGATTATCGTCTGCAACAGGTCGAACAGATTGATAAAGATATTGAGGCGCTGAATACCCTGATTGACGAGATCATGACCTATGCCAAGCTAGAACAGGGCATGCCTTCGATCGAGTTTGAAAAGGTCAATCTGTTTGAAGTGCTGAATCAGGTAGCTCTGGAAACTGAAGCATTAAAAACCCAGAAAATCATTGAGCTACATTCAATGCCTGATGTGGTGGTTGAGGCAGAACGCCGTTATCTGCATCGCGTAATTCAGAATCTGGTCGGCAATGCGGTGCGTTATTGCGACAATAAGGTGCTGATCAGTGGTGGTCTGGATCAGGATGGTCAGGCCTATGTCTCTGTTGAAGATGATGGCCCGGGAATTCCGGAAGTGGATCGTGCCCGGGTCTTTGAAGCCTTTGCCCGACTGGATGACAGCCGTACCCGTGCTTCGGGTGGTTATGGTTTGGGTTTATCCATTGTTAGCCGGATTGCGTACTGGTTTGGTGGCAAGATTCATGTGGATCAAAGTCCGAGCTTGGGGGGTGCGCGCTTTATCATGAGCTGGCCTGCACAGCGTTATGTAAAGAAGAGCAAGCGCAAGTTGGCAGAAAAGACTGAGGAAATCAGTGATCATTCAGCTTGATGTTATATAAATGCTTTTGAGTTATAAAAAAACGATGCCTGAGCATCGTTTTTTTTATTGGGGAAGAATTTTATTCCTGAATGGTGGCATCCGGCTCAATCAATGGTTTGCCTTCTTTTAGGCCATGCAGGGCTTCAGGATTGAAGTCGATCATTAGCTTGGTATTTTTTCCATCAATGCTATAGCGCTGGATCAGCCTCTGATCACCAGATAAAGTTTCGACTTTGTATTCATCGGCAATATTCATGATGCCATCCAGATTAATGCTGGAAGAGGCATGATCCTCTTGAAACAGTGCATGGATATCGCGCAAGTCAAAAGCGACCTGACTTATATTGGGGTGTTTCTGAACATAATCTTGGATATGTCGCACCAGTAACTGGGCAAATAAAAAATAATTTGGCTTATGCGAGAAGCGTAGAGACATGCAAGGACTCCTTATTGTTACTTTATTAATGTCATTATGTGGCTTAGAAATACAAATAACATATTCTGAATCAGTCTGTTGGGTGTGTTGCAAAAAGATACAATTGCTTGCCTTGAGTGAGGCTGGGCTTAAAGTGCTTTAATCCAAGTTAAAATGTGGAAATCATGTTAAATATCAAATTAAATCAAAAGCTTTATCCGCTGAAAGTTATGGATAGAATAAGTTTTTGTCTGATTTTTCTTTGCTTTGGTCGTGAAAGGGGCTATATCTAAGCCAGAGGCCAAGCAAGAATGATCTGAAATGGATTTATTTTTCAGGAATACTGTTTATAGAAAAATTAATAGAAAATTAAAACTTAATCCAATAAAACGATTAAATCGGATGTTGAGAGATCAAACGCAAATTAAATGCTGAAATGCCTAAAAAATCATCCCAAAGACTAAGGCTTATAA
This sequence comes from Acinetobacter sp. YH12208, assembly GCF_013418055.1. Classification (NCBI taxonomy): domain Bacteria; kingdom Pseudomonadati; phylum Pseudomonadota; class Gammaproteobacteria; order Moraxellales; family Moraxellaceae; genus Acinetobacter; species Acinetobacter sp. YH12208. Next base: position 17,303 of record NZ_VPCT01000020.1, on the reverse strand, counting down.
ACTAGCAAGTGAAATCCAAAATCAGGTACAATTGGCGGGATTAATTTTGTGTTTGGTGTATTTGAAGGCCAATACATACATTCTTTGTTAACAAATAGGCCTGCCAGGAGTTATCCCCGCATGAGTGCTATTACTCCATACGAATGGGCAATTATTGCCTTCGTGATCGGCGTTACATTTTTATGCGTCTTTATGCTGACCGTCCCATTACTCCTCGGGGGTAAATCATGGGGCCGTGCCAAGCAGGAGCAGTTTGAGTCAGGTGTTGTTGGTGCAGGTGGGGCTCGTATCCGCTTGTCTGCAAAGTTCTATTTAGTTGCAATTTTCTTCGTGGTGTTTGATTTAGAAGCACTTTATCTATATGCATGGGCGGTTTCTGTTCGTGAAGTAGGTTGGATTGGTTTTGCAACTGCAGCTATCTTTATTTTAGTTTTACTTGTTGGTTTGGTTTACGAATTATCCACAGGCGCACTCAACTGGGCACCTTCAGACAAACGTAAAGCCGCAGGAATTAAAGCTAAGATTGGTTCGCCAAATATGGATCTAGCAGAAATTACGCGCTTTAACTCAATTGAAGAATTGGTAATCGACCCTACAGGTCAAATCCCAGCTCAATCCTCTGGTCGTGTGAAAAGCTCACCGGCTAAATCATCTGATAAGGAGTAAGACGGGATGAAATATACATTAACCCGTGCGAATCCGGATGCTGATCAATATCCACTTCAAGAGCGTATCCTTGTAGAAGATCCGTTACTTGAAGAAGAAGTGAATAAGAATGTATTCATGACTCGTTTAGAGGATGTGGTACATACAGCAGTCAACTGGGGTCGTAAAAACTCAGTTTGGCCGTTTAACTTTGGTACATCATGCTGCTATGTAGAGTATGCGACGACCTTAACCGGTGTGCATGACTTGTCACGTTTTGGTGCCGAGGTGATTCGTGCTTCACCGCGTCAGGCGGATTTAATGATTGTGGCGGGTACCTGCTTTGTGAAAATGGCGCCTGTCATTCAACGTTTGTATGAACAGATGCTTGAACCGAAATGGGTCATTTCAATGGGGGCATGTGCCAACTCAGGTGGGATGTACGACATTTATTCAGTGGTACAAGGTGTGGATAAAATCATCCCGGTCGATGTTTATGTTCCCGGCTGCCCACCACGTCCTGAAGCTTTGATTCAGGCATTAATGCTGTTGCAAGACCAGATTCAACTCGAGCGTCGTCCGCTTTCTGCGGTGATCGGTGATGATCTTAAGCCAGTGTATAAGCCAAAGATGATGCCGGAACGTGACCGTAAGAAAGATCAGCGTGTTGCTGTGAAGAACTTGCGCTCTATGGATGAAATTAAATAATTTAAACGACTGGTCTTTTTTGCTGCACCCGCTATGGGTGTAATTGTCGTTTAGGTTGACTGAATTTGTATTAAATAGGAAGCCAAGCCAATGGCTGAAACTGACATTGCTATGCCAGAATCAACACCAGTTGATTCACGCCCAGCATTTGCCATCATTGAAGAACTCAAAACCAAATTTGGTGAGAACTTCTATGTGCAAACGACTTTCGAGGATTTCCCGACAGTCTGGGTTGAGCGCGCACGTGTACAAGAAGTTTTAATGTTCTTGCGTACAGTATCACGTCCTTACGTGATGTTGTTCGACTTGTCTGCGGTAGATGAGCGTCTGCGTACGCACCGCGACGGTTTACCTGCGTCTGACTTCACAGTGTTCTACCACTTGTTGTCGCTCGAGCGTAATACTGACATTCGTATTAAGGTTGCCTTAGCTGAAAGTGATCTGAATCTTCCGACGGCAACCAACATCTGGCCAAATGCCAACTGGTACGAACGTGAAGCTTACGATATGTTTGGGATCAATTTCGAAGGGCATCCAATGCTCCGTCGTATCTTGTTGCCAACCTATTGGGAAGGTCATCCGCTACGTAAAGAATATTCTGCACGTGCGACTGAATATACCCCGTATTTACAAGACAAGGCCAAGCAGGACTACGAACAGGAACATCTGCGTTTCGTGCCTGAAGATTGGGGTATGAAGCGCGGTAATGCCGATGAAGACTTCATGTTCCTGAACTTGGGGCCTAACCATCCATCTGCGCACGGTGCATTCCGTGTGATTTTGCAGCTGGACGGCGAAGAAGTGAAAGACTGTGTGCCTGATATCGGTTATCACCACCGTGGTGTGGAAAAGATGGCTGAACGTCAAACCTGGCATTCATTCATTCCGTATACAGACCGTGTCGACTACTTGGGTGGTTGTGCACAAAACATGCCTTATGTGATGGGCGTGGAGCAAATGGCGGGCATTACTGTACCGGACCGTGCGCAATGTATCCGTGTGATGATGTCGGAATTGTTCCGTATCAATAACCACTTGTTGTTTATTGGTACTGCAATTCAGGATGCCGGCGGTATGACCCCAGTATTTTATATGTTCGCTGACCGTCAAAAGATTTATGACGCGATTGAAGCGATCACGGGTTACCGTATGCACCCAGCTTGGTTCCGTATTGGCGGTACTGCGCACGACCTTCCAAACAACTGGCAGCACCTCATTCGCGAAATCCTCGACTGGATGCCGAAGCGTATGAATGAATACTACACAGCTGCATTACGCAACTCTGTATTCATGGGTCGTACCCAAGGTGTAGCGCAATATGACGCTAAATCTGCATTGGCTTGGGGTGTAACCGGTACTGGTCTTCGTGCAACAGGTATTGACTTTGACGTTCGTAAATATCGTCCGTATAGCGGCTACGAAAATTACGATTTTGAGGTTCCTTTAGAGTACGAAGGCGATGCTTATGCACGTGTCATGGTTCACTTCCGTGAAATCGAAGAATCACTGAAAATCGTCAAGCAATGTCTAGACAACATGCCGTCTGGTGCGTACAAAGCAGACCATCCACTGGCTGTTCCACCACCAAAAGACAAGACATTACAAGATATTGAAACCTTGATTACGCACTTCTTAAGCGTATCTTGGGGTCCTGTAATGCCGGCGGGTGAAGCATCTGTGATGGCGGAAGTGGTGAAAGGTGCGTCGAACTACTACTTGACTTCAGACAAGTCAACCATGAGTTACCGTACCCGTATTCGTACACCAACCTTCACGCATTTACAGCAAATGCCTTCTGTGATTAACGGCAGCCTCATGTCTGACTTAATCATTTATTTAGCGACCATTGACGTCGTAATGGCTGACGTGGATCGCTAAGGGGTAAACGCATTATGATGATTTTGACTGATAAAAAGCCACGTGTGAACGTTGAAGGAATTTTGACTGCGGACGAAATTCACGATATCGAACATCACATGGGGCACTATCCATACCCACGTGCGGCGTGTCTGGACGCGCTAAAGTGTGTACAACGCCGTAATGGCTGGGTAGATGATGCGCAAATGAATGCCATCGCGCAAATGCTGAACATGAGCGTTGCAGATCTGGAAGGTGTGGCAACCTTCTATAACCGTATTTACCGTCAGCCAGTCGGGCGTCACGTAATTTTGTTATGTGATTCGATTGCGTGCTTCTTGATGGGTGCGGAAACTTTGGCAGAAGCATTCCAGCGCGAATTAGGCATTCAGTTTGGTCAAACGACTGCAGATGGTCGCTTTACCTTGTTGCCAATTTGCTGTCTGGGTAACTGTGACAAAGGCCCAACCTTAATGATTGATGAAGACACGCACGGTCTGGTTGAAGTGACTTCGGTGAAACAGCTGTTGGAGAAGTATGTATGAATACTGAACCAAAACCAATTTATGGCGACGGTAACCCGGAAACGCATCCACTCACATGGCGTTTAAGCAAACAAGCGAACCTACGTAATGCAGATGATTACGAAGCGCTCGAAGGTTATGCAGGCTTTAAAAAAGCCCTGTCGATGTCGCCTAAAGATGTATTGGACGTGGTGAAGGCAGCGACTGTTAAAGGTCGTGGTGGTGCAGGCTTCCCGGCAGGCATCAAATGGTCACTAATGGCGCCAAATGACAATTCAGGTCCACGTTACCTGATTTGTAATGCCGATGAGATGGAACCAGGTACCTTCAAAGACCGTTTGTTGATGGAAGATCTTCCACATCAACTGATCGAAGGGATGCTGATCGCGGGTTATACGCTTGAAGCAACCCATGGTTATATCTTTATCCGTGGCGAGTACATCGAAGCGGCTCAGTACTTAAATGAAGCGCTTGAGCAAGTTCGTGCCAAAGGTTACTTAGGGGATAACATCCTGGGTACCGGCTGGAACTTCGAGTTACACGTGCATACCGGTGCAGGTCGTTATATCTGTGGTGAAGAAACTGCATTGATTAACTCGCTTGAAGGCCGTCGTGCCAACCCGCGTACCAAACCGCCATTCCCGCAAGTTGCAGGTGCTTGGGGTCGTCCTACGATTGTCAACAACGTAGAGACCTACAACAACTTACCCGCCATCATGCTGCGTGGCCCTGAATGGTATATCGGCTTGTCTGCGGGCAAATCGAAAGATCCAGGTACGAAAATCTATGGTGCATCAGGTAAAGTGAAATTCCCGGGTCTATGGGAATTGCCTTTTGGTACGACTGCGCGTGAAGTGATTGAAGATCACGCGGGTGGTATGCGCGATGGTTTAACGCTGAAAGCATGGTTACCGGGTGGTGCATCAACGGACTTCCTGGCGGCCGAGCATATCGATCTTCCGATGGATGCGGAAAGCATCATGAAAGCAGGTTCTCGTTTGGGAACATGTCTGCTCATGGTGGTTGATGAAACCCAATGTATGGTTTCAGCAACACGTAACCTAGAAGAATTCTTTGCACGCGAATCATGTGGTTTCTGTACCCCTTGCCGTGATGGCTTGCCTTGGGCAGTGAAAGCGTTAAAAGCGCTGGAAAATGGCACAGGTAAACAGGAAGATATCGATCACTTACAAGAGTTAACGCGTAAGCTTTGGATCGGTAAAACTTTCTGTGCCCACGCACCGGGTGCAATGGAACCGCTCATGGGCGCACTCAAACATTTCCGTGGCGAATTTGAAGCGAAGGTGGTGAATGCCGCTGCTCAAGTTAGCTCCGTAGAACAAGCTTAAGGAATTCGACTATGGCTACAATTCATGTCGATGGCAAATCGTATGAAGTCAACGGCTCGGAAAACTTGCTACAAGCATGTTTGAGTCTTGGCATTGATATCCCATACTTTTGTTGGCATCCGTCCTTAGGTTCTGTCGGTTCTTGCCGTCAATGTGCCGTGACTCAATACGCGAATCCGGAAGATACCCGTGGTCGTTTGGTCATGTCATGTATGACGCCTGCATCTGACAATACCTACATCTCGATTGAAGACAAAGAAGCAAAAGATTTCCGTGCTTCGATTGTTGAATTCTTGATGACCAACCACCCGCACGACTGTCCAGTCTGTGAAGAGGGTGGTCACTGTCATTTACAAGATATGACCGTAATGACGCAGCATGACCGTCGTCGCTACCGTTTCACCAAACGTACCCATTACAACCAAGAGCTTGGCTCATTCATTTCTCACGAAATGAACCGTTGTATCGCCTGTTACCGTTGTGTGCGTTATTACAAAGACTATGCAGGTGGTACGGACTTCGGCGTGTATGCCAACGCATCACGTGTGTATTTCGGTCGTCCAGAATCAGGCACTTTAGAATCTGAATTCTCGGGTAACCTGACTGAAGTTTGTCCAACAGGTGTATTTACCGATAAAACTCATTCGGCACGTTATAACCGTAAATGGGACATGCAATATGCGCCAAGCGTATGCCAAGGCTGTTCTTCAGGTTGTAACATTTCTCCGGGTGAGCGTTATGGTGAACTTCGCCGTGTCGAAAACCGTTTCAATGGTGAAGTTAACCAATACTTCCTATGCGATAAAGGCCGTTTCGGTACAGGTTATGTGAACCGCGAAGACCGTCCGCGTCAGCCACAATTCCGTAAAGGTGCGACTGTAGAAACTGTTTCAGTAGATGCAGCACTTGATACGGTCATTGCAAATATCCAGGACAAAAAAGTTTTGGGGATTGGTTCACCGCGTGCATCACTTGAATCAAACTTCGCGCTGCGTGAGTTGGTGGGTCAAGAGAACTTCTCAACAGGTTTATCTCAAAAAGAGCAAAATCTGGTTGAACTTGCAGCTTCAATCATGCAAACCGAGGGTGTTTACAACCCGAATATGCGTGAAATTGAAAGCTATGATGCAGTTTTGATCTTAGGTGAAGACTTAACCCAAACTGCGCCTCGTATGGCTTTATCTGTTCGCCAAGCTGCGAAAAATAAAGGCAAAGAGATGGCAGCGGAACGTCGTACCCAGGAATGGTTGGCTGAGCCGGTACAACGTATTGCTCAAGATGCGAAATCTCCGATTTACATCCTGGCTGCGACACAAACCCGTTTGTCTGACGTAGCGGAAGGCGAAGTGGTTGCTTCTCCAAACGACATCGCGCGTTTAGGTTTTGCTGTTGCTGCGGGCGTGAAGGGTGAAGCAATTCTCGGTTTAGATGACGATGCGAAAGCATTTGCACAAACGATTGCCGACACCTTAAAAGCTGCGAAAAAACCATTGATCATCTCGGGTACCAGCTTACAAGATGCATCAATCATGGAAGCTGCTGCACAAGTTGCACAAAATCTGGGTAATGCAGGCTTGACCTTGACAGTTCCTGAAGTGAACTCGATGGGTATGGCAATCTTCGGTGGTCAAAGCTTAGAGCAAGCCTTTGCACAAGATTATGATGCAGTGATCGTGGTTGAAAACGATCTGTATCGTCGTCTACCTGCTGCACAAGTGGATGCTGCACTTTCAGGCAAAGACGTGATTGTTTTAGATCACTCTGAAACTGAAACAGTGAAAAAAGCCGACATCGTGCTTTCTGCTGCAAGCTTTGCTGAAGGTGATGGTACGGTGGTATCGCAAGAAGGCCGTGCACAACGTTTCTACCAAGTGTATGACCCGAGCTACTACAATCCTGAATTGGCAATCAAAGAATCTTGGCGCTGGTTACACGCTTTGGAAACAGGCGTGAAAGGCAAAGCGATTTCTTGGACGTTGCTGGATGATGTGATCGAGTCAGTTGCGAAAAACGTACCTGCACTTGAAGGCATTCTGGATGTTGCGCCTGATGCGGGCTTCCGTGTCCATGGTCTTAAAGTAGCACGTGAACCACGTCGTTACTCAGGTCGTACTTCGATGCGCGCGCCATTGTCTGTCCATGAGCCAAAACAGCCAGTGGACAAAGACTCTGCATTAACCTTCTCGATGGAAGGTTATGTCGGAACTCAAACACCTTCAGCACTGGTACCATTTGCATGGTCTGCCGGCTGGAACTCGCCGCAAGCCTGGAACAAATTCCAGGACAATGTCGGCGGTCATTTGAAAGGTGGTGATTCAGGCGTTCGTTTATTCGACCGTTTGGCAAAACTTCCGGCACGTACCTTTGTTGCACCGGCACCTGTTTTGGTTAATGCTGAAAGCTTCCGCCTAGTTCCAATGCACCATATTTTTGGTTCAGGTGAATTCACCGTAAAAACACCAGCAATGGAAACACGTATTCCTGAAGCGGTATTTGCGGTCGGTGAACAGGATGCAGCCCGCTTGAATGTTCAAAATGGTCAAACAATGACAGTAAAAGCAGGCGAGACCTCTATTGTTCTGCCTGTACAAGTCATTGAATATTTACCGACAGGTTATATTGGCTACCCAATCGGTCTGGCACCGACGGTATCTCTTGCAGAGCCTGTTTCAGTCGCGGTAGGAGTGTAATTCATGGAACAAGAATTAATCCGTCAAACGCCGCTGTGGGCTGAAAACTGGCCAATTGCCTATTCAGTCATTCAAGCGATTGTGATCTTGCTGGTTGTAGTACTGATCGCTGCGTTGATGTCTTTTATTGAACGTCGTTTACTCGGCTTGTGGCAAGACCGTTACGGTCCGAACCGTGTCGGTCCGGGCGGTATGTTCCAGATTGTTGCCGACATGCTGAAAATCATGTTCAAGGAAGACTGGACACCAAAATTTGCTGACAAACTGACTTTCCGTATGGCGCCAGCAGTTGCGATGGCAACTGCTGTGCTGTCGTTCATGGTTATTCCTGTTTCACCTTATCTAGGTGTGGCAGACATGAGCATCGGCCTGTTGTTCTTTATGGCAATGGCAGGTATTGCAGTCTATGCAGTACTGTTCGGTGGCTGGTCATCCAACAACAAATACGCCTTACTCGGTGGTTTACGTTCTGCGGCTCAGACCATTTCTTATGAAGTGTTCCTGGGGATCTCGCTGATGGGTGTGGTGGCAATTGCCGGCTCATTCAACATGCGTGAAATCGTTGAAGCACAACGTGATGTCTGGTTCGTGGTGCCTCAGTTCCTTGGCTTCCTGATCTTCGTGGTTGCGGGTGTTGCGGTGACGCATCGTCATCCATTTGACCAACCAGAAGCAGAACAAGAACTGGCTGAAGGTTACCATGTCGAATACGGCGGCATGAAGTGGGGGATGTTCTTCGTTGCGGAATACGTCAACGTAGTACTAATCTCTGCTTTAATCGTGACGTTATTCTTCGGTGGCTGGCTCGCGCCATTCAACCTTGAAATTCCGTTCCTTCCAGCAGCATTCTGGTTCATTATCAAAACAGCATTCTTTGTAATGATGTTCGTGTTGGCACGTGGTTCATTAATGCGTCCACGTTATGACCAGGTAATGAATTTTGGTTGGAAAATTTGCTTGCCATTAGCTCTAGTCAACCTGTTGGTGACTGGTGCCGTGATCTTGTGGTAAGGGCAGGGAGAACAAAATGTTTAAATTTCTAGCTGGATTTGGATCGATTGTTCGTTCGCTTTGGATGGTGTTTAGCCATGTAACGCGTAAACGTGACACGATTTTATATCCAGAAGTGCCGGCCGAAGAAATCGTGCCACCACGTTTCCGTGGTCGTATTGTATTAACGCGTGACCCTGATGGCGAAGAGCGTTGTGTCGCATGTAACCTGTGTGCGGTTGCCTGTCCGGTAGGCTGTATCTCATTACAAAAAGCAGAACGTGAAGATGGTCGCTGGTATCCGGAGTTTTTCCGTATCAACTTCTCACGTTGTATTTTCTGCGGTATGTGTGAAGAAGCCTGTCCAACCACAGCCATTCAAATGACCCCGGATTTCGAACTCGGTGAATATGTTCGTCAAGACCTGGTCTATGAAAAAGAACACTTGCTGATTTCAGGTCCTGGTAAATATCCTGACTATAACTTCTACCGTGTCACCGGTATGGCAGTTGCAGGCAAGGACAAAGGTCAAGCACAGCGTGAAAGTGCACCTGTTGATGTACGGAGTCTATTACCATGATGTGGCCATTTTATTTAATGGCCCTTGTGGCCATTGTCTCTACGGTTCGCGTGGTGACTAACGCGAATCCGGTACATGCTTTATTAAGCCTGATTGTATCCTTGCTTGCTGTTGCAGGCATGTTCATGATCGTTGGTGCGCCGTTCGCGGCTGCCCTCGAAATTATTGTCTATGCTGGCGCGATCATGGTGTTGTTCGTGTTCGTGGTGATGATGCTGAATCTGGGTGAACAAACCGTTGAACAAGAACGTAAATGGTTAACTTCATCGGCGTGGGCTTATCCGGCGCTGATGAGCTTCCTGATCGGTCTGGTACTGGTATGGGTATTAAACTCTGATTACGCACAGCCTTCACTGGTAATGGGTGTGGAAATGGTGGGCCCGAAAGCCGTGGGTCAAGCACTCTTTACGCAGTACTTGTTGTTGGTTGAAGTTGCCGCGATGTTATTGCTTGCTGCATTAGTAGCTGCATTCCATTTGGGTAAACGTGAGCCAGATGCAGAAGAGGAAAAAGAATAATGGGCAACATCCCTTTAGAGCATGGTTTGATCGTTGCATCTATTCTCTTTGCACTGGGTTTTTACGGTGTAATGGTGCGACGCAACCTACTATTTATTTTAATGAGCCTTGAAATCATGATGAACGCTGCTGCTTTGGCGTTCGTCCTGGCGGGCAGTGCATGGGCACAGCCAGATGGTCAGATCATGTTCATCCTGATCCTGACGCTTGCTGCGGCAGAGGCTTGTATTGGTCTTGCGATCGTCCTTCAGTTCTATCATCGCTTCCATCACCTGGATGTGGATGCTGCTAGTGAGATGCGCGGATGAGTTATTTATATCTAACAATTTTATTTCCGCTCATTGGTTTTGTCCTGTTAGCGGCGGGGCGCAACAAGCTTCCTGAAAATGTTGCAGCGATAATTGGTGTCGGTGCAGTTGGTTTATCGGCACTGTTTGCACTGATTGCAGGTCTGGACTTTGTTAACAATGGTAAAGAACTCTATGTTCAGCACCTGTGGACCTGGTTCAATGTCGGTGGTTTTGCACCGGGCATCAGCTTGCAACTCGACGGTTTGTCTTTACTAATGCTGGGCATGGTGACAGGTGTGGGTTTCTTAATTCACATCTTTGCTTCATGGTACATGCGTGGTGAAGAAGACTTTGCACGTTTCTTCTCTTACTTCAACCTGTTCGTTGCAAGCATGTTGCTTCTCGTTCTTGGCGATAACTTGGCGTTATTGTTCTTAGGTTGGGAAGGTGTAGGTCTGTGTTCATACCTGCTGATTGGTTATTACTACCAGAACCCTGCAAATGGTCTGGCGGCAATCAAGGCGTTTACTGTTACCCGTATCGGTGACGTATTCCTGCTGATTGCCATGTTCCTGATCTTCCAGCAATTCGGTACTTTGAACATTCAGTACATCGTTGAAAATGCAGCGACTGTAATGACGCAAAGTTCTTCGCTGACCATCTGGACAGCATTGTTATTGTTCTTGGGTGCGGCAGGTAAATCTGCACAGATCCCATTACAAACATGGTTGGCCGATGCAATGGCAGGTCCAACACCTGTTTCTGCATTGATCCATGCTGCAACCATGGTAACGGCGGGTGTTTACCTGTGCTGCCGTCTGTTTGCAGTCTTTGAACTTGCGCCAGAAGTGATGGTGTTTATTTCGATCACAGGTGCGGTGACCTTGCTTGTGGCTGGTTTTGCTGCATTGGTTCAGACCGACATCAAACGTATTCTGGCTTACTCAACCATGAGTCAGCTCGGTTATATGTTTATGGCAGTAGGTGCTGAAGCATACCAGGCGGGTCTATTCCACATGCTGACTCACGCATTCTTCAAGGCACTCTTGTTCTTGTCGTCTGGTGCGGTAATTTTGGCTTACCATCACGAACAAAACATCTTCAAGATGGGCGGTTTGTTCTACAAGAACAAATTCCTGTTTGCATGTTTCGCGATTGGTGGCGGTGCCTTGGCAGCGATTCCATTCCTGACCATTGGTTTCTTCTCAAAAGACGCAATTCTTGCTGCAGTCTGGACGCAAAGTCATATTGCTGGTTTACCAGTGTATAACACGCTGTACTGGGTCGGTGTTGCAGGTGCTTTCTTAACCTCGATTTATACATTCCGTCTAATCTGGGTGGTATTCTTCGGCAAAGAAAACACGCCTTATCATGAAATCAAAGGTGCAACTTACTGGGCGCCACTGGCGATTCTTGCTGTCCTTTCGACAGGTCTGGCAATCGTACTGAAAGCACCCGTGATGAGCATTCTAGATGCAGCCCAAATTCCAGCCTTCATTATTCCTGAAGCGCTTGAAGCAGGTGCACATGGTGCTGAATACATCGCCATTGCTGTTGCATTGACGGGTCTTGTGGTCGGTGTGGTGCTGTTCGCTTTTGCTTACAATGCAGTCAAACGTTTTGCTGCCACTTCTGTAGGTGCGGGTCTGGTTAATATCTGCCGTAATGCATTAGGTTTCGACAAGCTTTATGACCTGATTTTCGTCAAGCCATATTTGCTGTTCGCTAAACTGTTCGGTCGTGATCCAATTGATGGCTTATGGCTGGTACTTCCTGCACTGGTCAAAAGTGGTCACAGCTTTACAAGTTCACGTCAAACCGGTTCACTGCGTGAATATGCATCTAGTATGGGGCTCGGTGTCGTTGTCCTACTGATGATCTTGATCGTGATTCAGGTCGTGGGGAAATAAAATGGAAGCTCCAAACAATATTATTTTGCCGGCTCTGATCCTCATTCCGTTCATTGCAGGTTTCATATGCTGGTTGGTCGATAAACTCGACCAACACTTGCCGCGTTATATCGCGCTAATCGGTATGCTGGTGACTTTGGTTTTGACCATCGTCCTTTGGCAGACTGGTACCTATAACTATGAATTAGGCGCTGCGACACCTTCGTGGGCTGCCGAATTCAAACTGCCTTGGATTCAGACCCTTGGCATTAACATTCACTTAGCCGTGGATGGTTTATCACTTCTTATGGTTGGTTTGACTGCACTCCTGGGTGTGCTGGCAGTCGGCTGTTCATGGGGTGAGATTCAAAAGAACGTTGGTTTCTTCCACTTGAACCTTTTATGGTCTTTGGGTGGTGTGATCGGTGTATTCCTGGCGATTGACCTGTTCCTGTTCTTCTTCTTCTGGGAGATGATGCTGGTGCCGATCTACTTCCTGATTGCCCTTTGGGGTCATAAAGGGGCAGAAGGCAAGTCACGTGTTTATGCAGCAAACAAGTTCTTCATTTACACGCAGGTTGCCGGTTTGGTGATGCTGATTGGTATCCTGGGTCTGGTGACTGTAGGCTATACCATGACTGGCGAAATCCGTTTCGACTACAACTATTTATTAGGTGTGGCGAATACGCTTGACGCTCAGGTTCCAGCGCTTGCTTATGCATTCATGATCTGTTTATTCATCGGTTTTGCGGTAAAACTTCCAGTTTTCCCATTACACGGCTGGTTACCAGATGCGCATGCGCAAGCACCAACAGCGGGTTCTGTTGACCTTGCAGGTATCTTGATTAAAACTGCGGCGTACGGTTTATTGCGTTTCGTGATTCCGTTCTTCCCGGCAGCTTCGGCTCAGTTTGCAGATATCGCGATCATTCTGGGTTTAATCGGTATCTTCTACGGTGCCTGGTGTGCTTTCCAGCAAACCGACATGAAACGCTTACTAGCGTACACATCTATTTCCCACATGGGCTTTGTTTTACTTGCGATTTACGCAGGTAACATCCTGACCTTCCAGGGTCTGATGATCATGATGTTGGCACATGGTATTTCCTCTGCTGCACTGTTCATTATGTGTGGTCAGGTATATGAGCGTGTGCATACACGTGACATGCGTTTGATGGGTGGTATGCGTGGTCAGTTCCCGTATCTTGCATTCTTCCTGATGTTCTTTGTTGCGGCGCTTGTAGGTATTCCGGGTCTGGGTAACTTCATTGGTGAGTTCCTGATCCTGATGGGTGCTTATGCACAATTCCCGGCGTTTACCATTCTTGCTGCAATCAGTCTGGTCTTTGCAGGTCTGTACGGTCTGATCCTGATTCACAAAGCCCTGTTTGGTGTGCCAAATGAAGCGCAACAGCAGCACTATACAAATCCGTTAAAAGATCTGAATGCACGTGAAATCGCATTATTGTTGATCTGTGCGTTTGGTCTACTTTGGCTTGGTCTATACCCACAAAGCTTCCTTGATGTGTCTAACTCAAGCATGGCGTGGTTAGCGAATAGCTACATTCCAGTTCAAGAAGTAGTTGAAGTTGCTGATCAAGTAACGACTCAACTTGAAAATGTGGAGATCCGATAAGCCATGAACTTCACAATGTCTTTTTCTGAGCTTATGCCGCTCGCACCTGTGATGATCGTGTCGTTAACTGCGATCGTGGTGATGTTGCTGACTGCAATCAAGCGTAACCATAATCTTGTTGCGACGACGACTGTTATTGGTCTGAACTTAGCAGCGTTCTATATCATTTTCGTACTGTTGGCAGGCGTATTTGCACCTGCCAATGTGATGAATCTGTTCATCGTAGATCCATTTACGATGCTGTACCAGTTTGTGATCCTGATTGCTGCACTTGCCTGTAGCACCTTGTCACATGCCTATATCGAAACTTATAAAGATAACCGTGAAGAGCTGTACATCTTGATGTTGATATCCGTTGCGGGTGCAATGTTAATGGTGGCAAGCTCGCACTATGCATCATTCTTTATTAGCCTTGAGTTGATGTCGATTCCTGTATACGGCCTGTTGGCATACACACATCAGCGCTCTCAATCGCTTGAAGCGGGTGTAAAGTACCTGGTTCTTTCAGCAACGGCATCTGCCATGCTGCTGATGGGTATGGCCTATATTTATGCCTATACCGGTACTTTAAGTTTCGTTACAGAACCGGGCAAACTGTTTACTGTATTCAGTCAACCGGCTGTGGTGATTGGTCTGGCGTTAATCGTATTTGCTGTGGCATTTAAATTATCGCTGGCACCATTCCACAAATGGACACCAGATGTTTACGCAGGTGCACCAGCACCAATCGCGACTTTCCTTGCGACAGTAGCGAAAGTGGCGATGATTGGTCTGTTTGTTCGTTATGCCTTGTCTTCAGGCCTAATCCTGGCAGACAGCTTCGTAACGATCATTTCGATTATTGCAGTTCTGTCGATTCTTGCAGGTAACTTGCTGGCGGTTCGTCAGGTCAACCTGAAACGTATCCTGGCATACTCTTCAATTGCACACTTTGGTTATTTGCTGGTGGCGATTGTCAGTGCACGTAATACTGATTTCTTACAGGTTCAAGGTTTTGCGACTTTTGAAAGTGTAAACGTCTACGTGATTACTTATGTATTAACCACGATCGGTGCATTCGGTGTGGTAACGCTGATGTCGAGTCCGTATAACAATACCGATGAGGCAGGTAGTCTGGCTGAATACCGTGGTCTGTTCTGGCGCCGTCCAGTCCTGACTGCTGTATTGACTGTGATGATGCTGTCTCTGGCAGGTATTCCTTTAACTGCTGGCTTTATCGGTAAGTTCCTGGTGATTAAAACTGCAGTGGCAGGCGAAGCCTGGTTCCTGACTGCAATGGTGATCCTGGGTTCAGGTATTGGTTTGTACTACTACCTGCGTGTGATGGTTGTGTTGTATATGACACCGCCTGAAACACCACGTCTAGATGCGGTGAATCATTGGGGTCAAAAAGTTGGCGGTATCATGGTATTACTTGCTGCACTTGCGGTACTTGTGATTGGTGTTTATCCAGATCCAGTGATTGCGATTTCTAAATATGCGTTCTTCACAATATCACCTGAATTACAGCAATTCATTTTCACTTTGGTTCAAAGTGGTTTTAACTAATATCTGCGAAGATTGACGTTATTACAAAAAAGCCTCCATGATTGGGGGCTTTTTTATTTATACAAATCAATAAAAGCCTTTATAATAGCGGAAATTTATCTTTAACCTTTTAGGTGTTCTCCTGTGGCAATCCATGAAATCCGTCATCCGCTCATCCGACATAAGCTCGGTTTACTCCGTCGTGCAGATATCAGTACCAAAAACTTCCGCGAGTTAGCTCAAGAAGTGACCATGCTTCTGACTTATGAAGCGACTAAAGACCTGCCAATGGTTGAACATGATATTGATGGCTGGAATGGTGCTGTCACAGTTGACCGTATTGCCGGTAAAAAAATCACGGTTGTGCCGATTCTACGTGCCGGTATTGGCATGCTGGATGGTTTCTTAAATCTGATTCCAAGTGCAAAAGTATCTGTACTCGGTTTAGAGCGTGATGAAGAAACCCTGGAAGCCCGTACTTATTATAAAAAACTGGTTCCAGACGTACAAAACCGTATCGCGATGATCATTGATCCGATGTTGGCGACAGGTTCTTCTCTTGTAGCTGCAATTGATGTACTCAAAGCCAGTGGCTGTAAAGACATTCGTGTTATGGTTCTGGTTGCCGCACCGGAAGGTATTAAGCGTGTAGAGGCTGCACATCCTGATGTGATCATGTTCACTGCATCAATCGACAGCGGTTTAAATGAAAATGGTTATATCGTTCCGGGTCTTGGTGATGCTGGCGATAAAATCTTTGGTTCAGTTCAGAAAGACTAATTTTTGAACAGGACGAAAAAAGGGGCTACTACAGCCTCTTTTTTATATAATGTAGATCGGGCATTTTCAGCATAGGACAACAGCATGAAAGATGAATTATATCAGGGCAAAATCAAACAGTACGACCCTGCAAAAGGTTTTGGTTTTATTGGTTCAGCTGAGGGAGATGTGTTCTTCCATATTTCAGACTTTCCTGCGGCAGAAGGCGAGCCAAAACGCAATGAACGCGTGAAATTTAATGTGGTAGAAAATGGCGATAAGTATAAAGCCATTAAGATTGAACGTGTTGAGGATACTTCAAAGAAAGCTAAAAAATCTAAGGTCGCTGCACATAACCAGTCAATTACTTCCGCATTACTATCAAATCTCAAGCGTTAATTAACCGTGAATTTGACTAAATGAAGAGGCGTTTTCGCCTCTTTTTTTATCTAAAAATTCATGAACTATAGTCTTACCTCAGGTTTTGTAACTTAAAGCTTATACTTCGTTACGCAAACAATAAAACGTCTACCAAAGCGCTACAATCATCTCTATTTCTTCTCACTTAAAATACTATCTGTTGATTTATAGGGATAAATGTCATGTTTAGGAATGGAAAAATTAAAACTTATGGTTCCGAACGTGGTACAGGCAGCATTGAGTTAGCAGATGACGCTCAAGAACTAAGTTTTAGGCTACAGGATTTACCTTCACCTGAAATTGATCCTCAAATTGGAGAACTGCTTAAATTTAGAATGATTCCTCATCAGGAAACCATAATATTGGACAATATGGTACGCCTAGATGTCAAAGTACAGGATGAACCGTACCGGGTTTGTCGGAGAGTTTTTTATTTAAGTTAGGCCACCTGACCTAACGGGTTAATCTTATCATAGTACATTGCTTCAAAATCAAAAGGTGATACATAACCTAGTGCACTATGTACACGCTCTTTATTGAACCAATCTACCCAATTTAGTGTCGCAAGTTGTACATCTGCTAAACCTTGCCAATCTGCTTTTAGATATTCAATCACCTCTGTTTTGTATAAGCCATTCACCGTTTCAGCCAAAGCATTATCGTATGAATCACCAGTCGTACCGACTGATGCTCGTAAATTTGCTGCTTCTAAACGATTGGTATAGCGAATGGAAAGATATTGCACACCTCTGTCGGAATGATGAATCACATTCTTTGGCATGCCTCGATCATGCAATGCTTGCTCCAATGCATCGAGCACCATATCTGTATTCATCCGTGTCGATACTTTCCATCCAACAATTGCTCGTGAGAACACATCAATAATAAATGCAGTATAAACCCAGCCTGAATTTGTTTGAA